>JAHIVM010000289.1 GCA_018816665.1 Candidatus Zixiibacteriota bacterium | reverse complement strand
GAACTGCAGTTCAATCGGACCCGACAGCAGTTCGCGTCCGGCGATTTTATCATATATGGATGCCACATCGCCGTCGTCGGAGACGTTCACGATATACCGTCGGTTCTCAAGAGATCGCGGTGTGACCCGCAAGTCGGTCGGCAGATTACACGCCTCTTTGGCCGGCCGCATGTCGTACACGGCATAACCAACCGACGGCATCCGGGCCAGAAACCGCACACGCAGACTGTCGGCGGTCAGCGCGGTCACATCCGACGGTACCTGGTTGCCATCGGGGCCAAACACGTGAACGTATTGCGGTGCACCTTTGTCAAAGCCAACGGTTGCCTCTACAACATCTTCGCGTTCAATCGCCAGGGGATTGTAGACAACCAACGGAACGCCTTTGGCCCTGGTGTCCAGGGCCGGGACCGTTGTTTCCACCGCATGATCAAGCATGGCGGCAAATCGGTTTTGACACAGGAGTTCATCCCCCCAGGAATACTCGTAGGCTTCCGGAATACTCGTACCGGTCAGGTCGTCGTGGAATTGATGCCACATGAAACGTATCCAGGTATCGCGGAGCATATCGCGGGGGTACGTAAGGGCACCAAAGCGTTGAGCCACGACCGATGCCCGCTCGGCAGCGTCGGCCAGCAGTTCATTCTTGCGGTTCCATCGTTTCATGGCTGCCTGCGAGGTGTAACAACCTACGCCGTGACGGGTCATCACCAGTTCGCCGTCGAACAACGGAAGACGATCCGTGTCCGTGGTTGCTACCAGGTCAACCAGATCATCGGCCCCCACGCTTTTGACCTCAAGAGGACCGTCGCCCGCCATCGATTTTGCCAGCCAGTCCACCGACGCCGAGTCGGGCGCGCCCCCCGTGTCACCGGTACCAAAGTAGGCATAGGCGGCATACAGGCCGCTCGAATCACCCTGTCGCTGCGCCACCGCCGTCCAGGCGCTGTCGTGAGACAGATCGCTCTCAAATGTTGTGCCGTAGGAGCCGGGATTAAAGGCCGCCGCAATGCGGGAGCCGTCGACACCCTGCCACATGCCAATATCAAACGGGACTCCGGCCCAGCCGCCCCAGGTCAGTTTCTGAGTTGAGATGCTGCTGAGTCCGCAATGCGCCGCAATAGACGGCAGCGCGTAACCGAATCCAAAACAGTCGGGCAGGAATATGTCGCGACTGGTCCTGCCGAACTCACGCTTGAAGTAGCCGTTGCCGTACAGCGTATGACGAACGAGAGACTCAAACGATGGTACGTTGACATCGACAGCATCCACCCAGCTTCCGGTAACCCGCCACTGGCCGGACTCAATGAACGGTCGCACCTGCTCAAACTCATCGTGAAAATACTCGTCCATCAGCATATACCGAAACGCACCCTCAAAACTGAACACGTAGTCCGGGTACTGCTTCATGAGCGAGATATTCCTCCGGAAGGTGTCCGGTATGTACTCGTCGATACTGGTTTTGACCGTCCACCGCCATTGCGTGTCCAGGTGGGCGGTTCCCACCACGTACAGCTTTGCTTGCGGTGATTGAGCCGTGTCGCCGGTTTCCCCGGCCTGTATCGGTATCACCGATAGTAGTATCACGATTGCTAAACTGAGGTACACTGAACGCACTGTAGTTCTCCTTTGCCCTCTCGGCTCATGATGCCGCCACATCATGCGGCTGCTTTATCCCCACGCCATGACGCTTTGCGATTCATTCGAGTTTGCTTGATCCGATCCACGAGCACGGCCCCGAGTATGACCAAGCCAAGCACGACCTTCTGCGTATAACTTTCCACATTGACCAGATTCATGCCGTTCTGGATAACGGCGATGATAAACGCTCCGATGAGTGTACCGAGAATGCGTCCCTCGCCACCCATCAGGCTGGTTCCGCCCACAACAACGGCGGCAATTACATAGAGTTCGTAGGTCAGGCCATATGTCGCCGCACCGCTTTTCAGTTGCGAGGCCATAATCACACCGCCCAGACCGGCCAGCATGCCACATATCGTGTACACCGAGAACAGAATTGCTTTGACCCTGATCCCGGACAAGCGGGCCGCTTCCAGATTGCCGCCAACCGCATACACATAGCGACCAAACGTCGTGCGCGTCATGACCACATGCGCAATCGCATACAGTACCAGCATCAGAATGACGGCATTGGGTATATGCAGAAACGGCTCGGTGCCCCGCCCCAGCAGAACAAAGGAATCGGGCAACTGGTATATGGGTTTGCCTTCCGAAAAGATGTAAGCCAATCCGGCCGCAACCTGCATCATGGCCAGTGTGGCAATGAAAGGTGGGATTCGAAAACCGGTGACCATCAGCCCACTGAACGCTCCCACGCCGCCGCACACGAGAATACCACCCAGAGCCGCCAGGAGCATGGTTATCGTAGACGCCTGTGCGCCTCCGAACTGACCAACCAGCCAGGCTACCACCACCGCCGACAGGGCTATCATGCTGCCCACAGACAAATCAATACCGGCCGTGATAATGACCATGGTCATGCCGATGGCGATGATGGCGATTACGGTTATCTGATTGGCGACATTGCGGATATTGTCCGGCAGCAGAAAGGTCGGCCACTTGTAGGACTGCGGCACAATCACCTTCACATCAGAAAACGCGGGAAACTGTGACAGGATCAGACGAATAGTCGCAGAATGATTGTTGGTTGTGATTATGTATTGAAACGTCCGGCTCCTCGAATCAAGCTCGGCCAACCTGCCTCGCATGACGGCTGGAGCGCCTGTCGCCGGAGGCAACAGGATCATATTCGCACCGCCGATATTTTCGCTGAGTTTGCGGACAAACTCGGCGTCCTCGTCGCTGTTCTGGGCCATGATAAGCACGGTACTGCCACCCGGGACAATCTTGGCAATGTTGTCCGCAATATCCTCAGCGGCGGCGGCTCCGACCGGGTGTTGTTCGGAGAGGGTCAGAACGGAAAACAGCAGGCACAAACCCGCCAGAACAATCACCATGCCATAATCGGTAAAAAACCGTCTGGAACCGCCCCCCCCGCGCGATCGAGACGGAGTCTGTGCAACTGGAGGTTTCACGTCGGAATGCATTCTTTCATCCTCACACGGCCAAGGCCATGATCTCTTCCTGGGTCCCCTTGCTTGCGTCGCATACCTCGCCGGCCACCTGTCCCCGGCGCATGACCAGGATGCGATCGCAAATACCGAGCAGTTCGGGGAGTTCCGATGAAATGACAATGACCACCTTTCCCTGGGCAGCCAGTTCCCCGATCAGAAGATACATGTCGTACTTGGCGCCAACATCAATTCCCCTGGTGGGTTCATCAAACAGGATGACCTCGGAGTTTGTCTCGAGCCATCGGGCCACCAGCAGCTTCTGCTGGTTGCCGCCCGAAAGTTCTTCGGCCGGTTGATCAGAGTGGGCCAGGCGGATATTCAGGCTCGCCGTGCGATCGGCAAACCGCCGCTGTTCCCGGCGCTGGTGTATCCACCCCAGACGTGACCAGGACGCCAGATTGGCCAAGGCGAAGTTGTCTTTTGCCGAGGCCTTGAGAACCAGACCCTGGGCCTTTCGGTCTTCAGTCAGCAGGCACACCCCACTGCGAATCGCATCTCGCGGCGACGAGATATCGAGCCGACGTCCATCCAGCAGGATCTCACCGCTGGCCTTGCGATCGGCCCCAAATATCAAACGGGCGACCTCAGTGCGACCGGCGCCCATCAGCCCCGCCAGGCCCAGCACTTCTCCCCGTCGGGCCGTGAACGAGATGTCCCGTACTGTACCGCCGGAAAGGGATCGCACCTCAAACCCTGTCTCGCCGGGCGAAGCGGTGTTCCTTGGATACTCCTGCTCGATGGGACGGCCGACCATCTGCTCAATGAGGTCGGTGCGGGTGAAATCATCCACGCCACGGGTAGTAATAGTCGCCCCGTCGCGCATGACCGTTATCCGGTCAGCCATGGCCATCACTTCGTCGAGCCGGTGGCTGATAAATATCGTGCCCATACCGCGTCCGGACAGCTCCTTCAGCACACCGAACAGATGAGACACTTCCTGTGGAGCCAGAGCTGCAGTCGGCTCATCCATTACGAGGATTCCTGCATCCCGGGCCAATGCCCGGGCGATCTCGACTATCTGCATCTGCGCCACAGTAAGATCCGACACACACGTATCGGGATCAAACTCGGCCCCCAGGCGGCCCAGCAGTTCCGCGGCCAGGCGATTTTCCCGGCGATGATCGAGCAGTCCGTTGCCGGTAACTTCATGTCCGAGGAATATGTTTGCCGCCACCGTCAGGGCCGGCACCAATGTGAATTCCTGGTAGATGGTAGCGATACCGGCCTGCTGAGCATCAACCGGTCGCCGAAATGACACCGGTCGTTCGTCGAGTCTGATACTGCCGGCGTCCATTTGGTGAACGCCGGTGAGGATCTTGATCAGGGTGCTTTTGCCGGCCCCATTTTCTCCGACCAGGGCATGGATTTCTCCGGTGTACAGATCGAAGGTGGCCGAACTGATCGCCATCACCCCCGGAAATGATTTGCGAATTGCCGCCATTTCCAGAAGTGGTCGCACGTCTTCTGCCCTTGATCTAACAGGGGGAACCATACCGTCCTCGACCGTGAAATCAGTTTGCGTCAGCTTGCGTAAACAAATCGCAGGGAATGAGCACCGTTGGCGACACCGCGCCGCCGGACAGGTAGGTCTTCACAGCCTCGACGGTCTGCTGACCGATTTCCTTTGGCTGCTGGATTACGTCGGCGTAAATCTTCCCATCCCGTATTGCCTGTCGAGCTTCGGGGACGGCATCAAAACCGACTATTTTAACTTTGCCCGTTTTGCCGGCCTTTTCAATGGCGGCGAGAGCACCCAGTGCAGAATCATCGTTTATCCCGAAGATGGCTGTCACATCCGGCTGGGCCTGAAGTATGTCTTCGGCGGTTCGGAAAGCCTGGTCTTTCACGCCATGCCCGGAAAGCTTGGCCACGACGGTAATACCTGGGAAGTTCGCGATCTCTTCTTCGAACCCTCGGACACGCTGAATCACCGACTCCACTTCCGGGTGGTCGATAATCGCCACTTTTCCACTGTTATTGATCGCAGCCGCGACCGCCCGTGCCGCCAGACGTCCCCCTCCAACATTGTCCGAAGCCACATGGGTGACGACTTTTGCGCCCTCTGCCAGGCAGGCTATGTCGGCCGTGAATACGGGAATGCCGACCTCGTTGGCCGCTTGAATAGCCGTCCCAATGGATTTGGAATCACAGGGAGAAACAACAATGGCGTTGACCTTCTGGACTATGAAATCCTGAATCTGATCCTTTTGTCTGGCTACATCAAACTCACCGGCCGTGACCAGCAACTCAAAACCGGCCTCAGTCGCCGCAGCCTTCAGCCCCTCTTCAAGATCCTGATAAAATGGATGTGTTCTCGTCAGCAGCGAGACACCGATAGTTACGCCGGATATCTGCTGCCCATCGGTCCGGGTTTTCGCCTTGTCATCCGCATTTCCGCATCCTGAGATCATCGTCCCCAGGTAAGCAATCAGGAGGATCGCCGTCCATACCCTGAGTCCCCGCATTCGAAACCTCACAATCTGTTTCGCTTGGCCGTCTTGATCTCATGGCGGCAGTATAATGCCTCAGCCGCCGATCTCCAAATCAATCCATCGGTGTGACTTACCGGGCGAGGTTGGGCCGGGGTTCGACATGTTGAATCGATCGCACGACGATCGGTTCTGAGTTCGGGATCGAAACGAACGTTCTCACCTCGCGCAGAACAGGTTCACGCCCGTCGCTTCTGCACAAGGGCAAACAGGTGACCCGATCCCGGAGAACTGACATCCGGCACAATCCGTGACCAGACTTCCTCGAACCCGCACCCGGCTAGCAACTCCAGATTGGTTGCGGCGTCAAAATGGCTCCAGAACATCGGGGCACCCAGGTAGTCCTCGACCAGATCCTCCGCCAGATCGTCCGCACCCAAACACAGCAGGGCCAGACCGGACGGCTTCAGCAGGCGATAAAACTGCATGAAAAGCCCCGGATGCTCTTGCCTGGGAATATGGATGATGGCGTAGTAGGAGCAGATGGCGTCGAACGAACCCGCAGGAAGGCTCAGAGAGGTGATATCCTGACACAGGAATTCCGCGTCGGGGACCAGTTCCCTGGCCCGACCGATCTGGGTGTCGGCGAAATCTACCCCCACAACATCGAAGTACGTGCTCAGCAGCCGGGTTATCGGTACTCCCGCGCCGCAACCGGCGTCGAGAACCCGCGCACCCCGGGGAAGGCGTTTGACCAAGTCGTCGAGCAGCCGGACATCTTCAGAATCTCTGCTGCGAGCCTCAAGGTAAGCCTCGGAAATAGCGTTATATCCGGCTTTCACGGTATTTTTGTGATTTTTCATGCCCTGCGAGCCTTTTTGCGCAACTTGCGGAGTCTCGTATTCCACTTGAGTCCCCCGTAGTACTTGAACAACTGCAAGTTAGCCAGAGTCCCGCGGTACCGCAACTCATATGTTCCGGAGGGCCGGGCGGTCACCGGGCGACACGGGAAGACCGGCAGCAGAACCATAGGATTCTCGCTCCGGACTGTCATTTTCTCCGCCATGAAAAGATATCAATAGGCGTTAGTCCAAACAGGATGTATACTTACATGGATCAAGTTATAACCGGTTGATTGTATTCCCGGCCCTGTCCTGGCACATCAATCCCTGACTAATCCGTGCAGCAACAATGGCGTCACCCGGTCGCCCGTCAGGTTCAGGAGTTTTCTGCTACTGAGACAACTTACTTAGGGGCGAGAAATCATTGTGTTGTTCGGGCACGGATTGACCGGTCAGGCTGTTGTAGTGATGATAAGGACGGCGATTTGCAAAGGAGAATGGATTGCGTCTGTACGTAGGAAATGTGTCGCCCACGACTTCACGATGGCAACTTCGGATGGCATTCGAGATGTACGGCCAGGTAAGTGATATCTGTATCGAGGATAAGCCGCGCGATGCCAAGGCTTACGGTTTTTGTGTGGTTGAGATGCCTTTTGACAAGCAGGCTGCCCGGGCTATCAGCGAACTGAACGGCAAGGAGCTTGGCGGCAACAAGCTGACCATCAAGGAACACGAAGCCGGCCTGTAGGGTGCACACGCGCCGGACCGCGCCGCTGTGCGGACTGCCGGTCGGATTGTCCGCCGGTCTCAGGAGGCACGGCGACGAGCCAGCAGATTGTGGATGCTGCTGTAGGCCACCGGTATCAGTATCAGCGTGATCAGAGTCGATGCCGCCAGGCCGCCGATAACCGACCGCGCCAGGGCGGCTTGAATTTCTCCCCCGGCTCCCAGCACGAAAGCCAACGGCATCATCCCCAGGACGGTGGTCGTGGTGGTCATCACAATGGGGCGTAGACGTCGCCGAGCCGATTGCTTCACAGCCTCGTCGATATCCAGATGCTGTTCACGCCGCATCAGATTGATGTAGTCAACCAGCACGATGGCATTATTCACCACAATACCAATCAGCATGATGATGCCCATCAGACTCTGGATGTTCAGAGTTGTCCCGGTGAGCAGCAATGTGGGAACTACTCCGATAATGGCCAGCGGAACGGCCAGCATCACTATCAGCGGATCCAGAAAGCGTTCGAACTGCGCCGCCATCACCATATAAATGAGAACCACCGCCATCAGGACGGACAAAAGAAAGTCCGTCTGTGCCTTCTGTTGTTCCTGGTACTCACCGCTGAACACAACCGAAAAACCGGCTGGCAGGGAAACGCCCCGCACGGCCTGCTGCAGTTTTTCGACCACATCCCCCAGCGCGGCACCGCTTTCCAGGTTGGCCGTGATGTAGGTCACTCGCTGCCCGTCGATACGCTGAATCTCGGTCGGGCTTCGGCGGCGGTCGGTCTGCACTACGGCTGAAATGGGGATGATCTCCCCGCCGGCCGTACGCACCGAAACATTGCTCAGGTCATTTCCGGTCAGCCGATCGGCAGCCTGGAGGCGAACAGTAATGGGAAACTCCTCACCACCGTCGCGGAAGACTCCGGCACGACTGCCGCCCACATTGGTCTGTATCGCCTGGGCAACGTCTCTTACGGACAGCCCCAGGTCGGCGATTTTCTCGCGATCAATGACGAGATTCTCCTCCGGTCGGCCCTCGCGGCGACTGACCCGAACATCGGCAACCTCCTTGACCGGTTCAATGGCCTTCTTGATATCGTCCGCGAGTCGTTCCGCCATAGCGAGATCGTAACCGCGCAGTTCAATCTGCACCGCCTCGGCCCCGCCGGACCCGAACAACCGTCGCAACATCCACAGACCGGATTGCGCCGAGACTCGAATGGTAGCGCCGGGTATCTTGCCCGATAGTTCCTTCCGCAGCCGGTCCGCCAACTGGAAGCTGTTGACCGTGCGCTCATCGGCACTCTTCAGCGATATCTCAACTTCGGCATCGCCGGGACGTATTTCCACGGACACATGGCGGACTTCATCCATCGGGATGTTGTCGTACACCAGGCGTTCCAGCTCCTTCAGGTAACCATGCACCACCGCGATATTGGTCCCCTGGGCCATTTCCAGGTCGACGCCGATTTCATCGGCATCCGTCTGCGGCGCCAGTTCCACCGGAAGCAGCGGCCATAGCAGCAACGTGATCGTCAGGAGCAGCGCCGTCACGCCAAACACCGTCTTTTTGCGGCGCATGGCCATGCTCAGTACTGTGGCGTATTGTTCTTCCCGCCGCTCAAACCACCGGCCGATCCGTTCCCATCGTCCACCACCGGCAACACCGCCCGGAGGGACGCTGAGATACCGACTGGACAACATGGGCACCAGCGTGAGTGCCACCAGCAGCGAACAAAGAAGAGCAAACACAACCACCAGGGCCAGCTCGCCGAACAACTGCCCGGAGATGGTCTGCATAAACACAACCGGCAGGAAGATGACCGACGTTGTCAGGGTTGAGGCGATAATGGCCCCGGTCACCTGCCTGGTGCCGGTCAGGGCACTCTCTTCGAGGGAATGCCGCCCCTCCCTGAGGCGGACAATATTCTCCAGCACCACGCTGGCGTTATCGACGATCAATCCGACTCCGAG
>JAHIVM010000288.1 GCA_018816665.1 Candidatus Zixiibacteriota bacterium | reverse complement strand
ATGCCGTCTCCGGGTCGTTTTCCCGGTCGGCGGTCAATATCCAGGCCGGCGCCCGTACCGGTATGTCAATCGTAATCAGTTCCCTGATTGTGGGCATTACGCTGGTGTTTTTCACGCCGTTGCTGTACCACCTGCCGCAGTCGGTGCTGGCGGCGATTATTATGATGGCCGTGTTTGGTCTGCTGAATTTCGGCGGCTTTGTCCACGCCTGGAAAGCCCAGAAATACGACGGTGTGATTGGGGTTATTACGTTTGTGTGCACGCTCTTTTTTGCGCCGCATCTGGACCGGGGGATCATGATTGGTGTGGCGCTGTCGCTGGGGTTGCTGCTCCTGCGCAACATCAAACCGGACATCGCGCTCCTGTCCATGTATACCGATGGCACTTACCGCAATGCCGAACGGCTCGGTCTGCAGCGCTGCAAGTACATCGCGGTCGTGCGGTTTAATGGCTCCCTGATTTTTGCCAACGTTGCCTACCTCGAAGACCAGATTATCAACCAGATCAAGGCCATGCCGGATCTGCGCTTTGTGCTCATCGTGGGCAACGGGATAAACGAACTGGATGCCTCCGGTGAGGAAAAGCTCTCGGAACTGGTGGATCGTCTGCGGGGCGATGGCCGTGATCTCGTGATCAGCGGACTCAACGACGGCGTCATTGATGTCATGCGCCGAACCCTGTTGTACGACAAAATAGGCGAGGACCATTTGTTCCGCAATGCCTCCCGGGCCCTGGAGGCCATTCACGACGAGGCGCATCGGAATTCCGATGAAAACCCGTGTCCGTTGTTCAAGGTGCGCTTCATCGGTCTGAAGGCAGCCGCCAAAGTCCGCAAGGACTGGGGGAGTAAGTAGGGGACTCTAAAGAAGCCAGAGCCCCTCGCCCGCTATCAGTGTAAGCTTTCCGTCTCTCCGTCATCTCAGTAGTAGCTGACTATCAGACGGGCGGACGGACTGCGACTCACTCTCGGCGGTCTGTCCGCCGTCTAATCCATCAAACACTATGTTCCGGAGTAGCCGCGATATGCGTCATCCCTATCTCATCCTGATGTCAATTGTTCTGCTCGTTTTCATGGGTGCCCTTACGGCAGAAGCAGGCGGGACGGTCGCCGATCGACAGGCCGTTTCCGATGCCGTTCACGCATCCATCGGCTGGGCTTTGGAAAAGGACACGACCCTGTTGTATTCCGTTATGGCCCACGATTCTGAACTGTTTTATTTCGGCCCGAATGATGCGGGGAATATTTCGGGTTTTGCCGAATTCCGGCAACTGGTCGAGGGCTTTTTCATGCTGGATGACTTCAAGGCCACCAGCTACGAAATCCGCGACCTGAAAATCAACTTCTCAAGCGGGGGAGAGGTAGCCTGGTTTTCGTGCCGTCTTGATGACTACGGTGAATGGAAGGGACAGCCGACGGCATGGGATGACTGCCGCTGGTCGGGAGTTCTGGAAAAGCGCGACGGGCACTGGGTTCTGGTCCAGATGCACTTTTCGTTCGACACCGCCGCTGTGGCCAAAAAGCAGGCGGAACGGGACAAAGAGAAGTATGAGGGAAAGCCGTAGGAGCAAAGTGTCGCCGGACGGCTTTTTGACTACGTCATCAGGCTGGTGTCGGCAGGGGTAGCAAACTGGATACGGAACTCCGTGAGGCCGTCGTCGTTCGTCTGGAGAGCAAACTCGCATTCGTGATTGGTGAGAATCTCTCGAATCAGGGTCAGCCCGATCCCCTGGCCGTCGCGCTTGGTACTGAAAAACGGCGTGAACAGATACGGCTTGTCATCCGATGAAATGCCGCGCCCCGTATCAACAATGCGCAGGACACCCTTACCGACCGATACGTCAATCGTGATGCGGCCGTTCTTACCGATCGCCTCAATCGCATTTTTCACAATGTTCACCAGCACCTGCTGCATCTGCTCAACATCGATGTTCACGATGAACGACTGATCGGAGGCGGAGGATTCCCACGCAATGTTCCTCCGCGTACATTCGGCGTGCATGAGAATCTGGACCGAGCGGAGCAGCTCGCACACGTCGTACGGCGTCCGAGTCGGTGGCGGAATGCGGACCACATCGGCGAAATTGGCCATGAAGCGATTCAGGCCGTTGTTTCGATCCACGGCCACCGAAACAGCATTCTCGAAATCAACCCGGTCCTCGGGCGTCAGTTGCGATGCATAATGCAGCAGTGAATCGAGGATCGAATTCACGGCGCCCACCGAGTTGTTGATCTCGTGGGACATCATGCGAATGACCTTGTCGTAGGCTCGCTTCTGAGCGCTGAGTATTTCGGCCGTGAGTTCCTCGATCATGAGGAAACGGCGGTGAAATCCCCGGTCCACAAAATGCGATACGCGGCACTTGTACGAGCGAATGCCGCTCACCGACACGATACGGGTCTCACCGTCGGACATCCCGCCTAACTCGCTGCCCGGGACGGTGGTGAACTGGGTGATGGGGCCACCCGTGACGGCATCGGGAGTGGTCCCCAGAATGCTGCAGGCGGCGGGATTCAGCATGTTTATGCGATCATCCAGGTCCAGAATGATAATGCCGATCGGGGAGGCATCGATCAGGCGCTGCAGGAAGTAGTGTTGTTCGCGCTGACGGACGCGTTCGGCCCGCAACTGCTCTATCATGCCGTTGTACACGGCGATCAGGCGGTCGAGTTCCTCCTGGCCGGTGGGACGAAAGGTGGTACTGAAATCCCGGTCTCGGATGGACTCCACGCCGGCCGACAGAATATCCAGCGGTTTCAGGAAGGCGCGATAGAGTTGAAACGTGACAATGACACTGACCAGCAGGATGATTTCGGCTGCCACAAACAGATACTTGCTGGTGCTGTACAGGAGGACGGACAGGGCTATCAGCAGGACATGGATGAGAACGGCAAACCAGGTGAATTTGGTGCGTAATCTCATACCGTGATACCGTACTTCTCCAGTCTGCGATACAGCGCCCCCCGGCTCAACCCCAGGGAACGGGCGACTTTGGTGATATTGCTGCCGTGGAACTCCAGGGCCTTGCGAATCATCGATTCTTCCATTTCATCGAGCGTGGCCGTGCCGACAGCGGGCAACGAGGCGGTGCCGATCGAAGAAGCGGCTGATTGTGCCTGGATCTGAAAATCCTCCACATCCAGGAGGTCGCGTTTACTTACCAGCACGGTACGTTCGACCACGTTCTTGAGTTCCCGCACATTGCCCGGCCAGGGCAGTTCAGCCAACCAGACAAGAGCCCGGTCGGCGATGGATAGATTCTCACGTCGATAGATCGTTTTGAGGTTTCGAATGAAGTGATTCACCAGGAGCGGAATGTCATCTCGACGTTCTCTCAACGGGGGGAGTTTCAGGGTGATGAGATTTATCCGGTAAAACAGATCCTCGCGAAACTGCCCGGTTCCGACAAGCTCGTCCAGGTTGCGATTGGTGGCGCTCACCGCGCGAAAATCAACCGTGTGCGTTTTGCTGGTCCCCAGGACTTCAAAGCTGCGATCCTGCAGGACGCGGAGGAGTTTCACCTGGCTGCTGGAGTCCAGGTCGCCGATTTCATCGAGAAAGATCGTACCACCGTCGGCAGTGTCAAACCGTCCCACCCGATCGTGTACGGCATTGGTGAAGGCGCCCTTTTTGTGACCGAACATTTCGCTTTCAAACAACGACGGGGGGATGCCTCCCAGGTTCACTTTGACGAACGGTCCGGCGGCCCGGCCGCTGTTGGCGTGAATGGCCTCCGCCACTAACTCCTTGCCGGTACCGCTCTCACCCACGATCAACACCGGGGCCTCGGTTGAGGCCACTCGCCCGGCCGTTTCCAGCACCGCCAGCAGTTTTGAGTCGCTGCCGATGATGTTATCGATAGCGTAGAGGCTGTCCAGCCGGTCACGATCCACGGCCGCCGCGCCGGCGGCACCGTGTTGCGAGAGACTGAGCGCAGTTTTGATGGATTGCAGGAAGCGATCATTATTCCAGGGCTTGGTGATGAAATCGGCGGCGCCCAGCCTCATGCCCTCCACGGCCAGGGGGATGGAGCCCCAGGCGGTGATGAGAATGACCGGCCGCTCGGGACAGGTTGCTTTGATGTCGCGCAGCAGGGCCAGGCCTTCGTCACCGCTGGTGGAAACGGAGAAATTCATGTCCAGGACAAACAGGTCGGGCGTTTGCCTGCTCATGAATTGGGAGGCCGTATCCGGGTCCTCAGCGGTGGCTACCTCAAACCCGGACTGCTTCAGCAGCAGGCTGAGTGATGAACGCACCGCGCTGTCGTCATCGATAATAAGAATCATATTCGGTCTCCGCACACGGGAGATGTTACCAGTCTGATCATGGATCACTCGTCGTGCAATGCCTCGGCCGGCTGTATGCGGGCGGCCAGACGGCTGGGGTACATGGCACACACCGCTACAATCATGTATATCATAAGCGACGAGCAGATCATTGCAAGCAAATAGATCGCCGTTGATATCTGCGGTTGGATGTCCAGTAGTGGCACCTGGATCGCGAGAATGATCCCGACCAGGATGGCGAACGTTGCCATGACCAGGGCCTCGCCGATGATTTGCCATGATATGTGTGCGGCCAGCGCCCCGGCCGCCCGTCGCACGCCGATTTCGCCCCGACGGCGACTGACTGAATACCAGAGGATGCCGAACAGGCCCAGGGCCACATTAAAAACCAGGAATAAGGCAACAATCACTCCCGGCAACGCGTTGATTTTGATGTTGCGCAGCGATTCGTTGCGAGCATCCTCCAGGGCTTCAACACCGATGATCCAGCCGTGGGATATCTCCGCCAGTCGATCGGTAATGGTTTTCTGGAACCCCACACCGGCATCCGGCCGCACTTTCACCAGCGCCGTGCCGGCGTACAGGGTCAGGGAGTCCTCGTGGGTCCGGCGAAAGAAGATGCTCGGTTCCGAAACTTCCATCTCTCCTCGATATCGGTATTCATCGACCACCCCGATCACGACAAAGTCCACCGGCGTTTCGTCGTCGTCGTCGGTGATAATCTGTCCGATCGCAGGCTTGTCTCCAAAAGTAGTCTCACAGACCTTCCTGTTGATGACTATGGGTGTGATTGCGGCCGCATCGTCATCAGCATTGAACCAGCGGCCCTCCAGAAGCGGCATGGTCATGACGTCTGCGAAGTGATCACTCACATAGTGTATGCTGTAATCCCGTTCGATCCCGTCGTATATATAGCTGGTTCGCCACATGCTGCCGGCCCAGGGCAGGTTGCTGGAGCCCCAGGCGACATCAACGACTTCGCGGCAGGAGCGCAACTCCCTCTCCATGGTGGCCATGATGTCTTTTACCTCACGCTCGGACAGCGAATCGGTCTGCTGGGCATCCTCGTAATTCGTCTGCACGACCAGGACATCCTCATAGTCAAAACCGAGTGGTTCTGACAGTCTAATCCCGGTGAACAGGGCAAACGTTGATACGGCAAACAGCACCACAAAGGAGAAGAAAATTTCGCTTATGAGGAGGTAGTTGCGGCGTTTTCGATTCCAGATCAGCTTGAACATGTGCCGGATCATAGGTCACTTCCTTTCAGAGCCCGGACGGGATGCAGACGGGACATGCGATAGGCCGGAATCACACCGGAGAGAAGGCCGAATATCAGGCTGATAACCAGGGCCGCCGAGAAAACACGGAAGTTGATGTGAAACTGACCGAACGGGATGATATGGGCGTCGGTTACCACCTGCAATACTACCAGGGCCGCCACAAAAGCAATCGCTCCGCCGATCAGCGTGAGAATCACGTTTTCAACCAGGAACTGCATCACCAGCGTTTTGGACGATGCTCCGAATGCTTTTCTGACACCAATTTCCGACGATCGCTCAATGATGCGGGAGCTGTTCATGTTGATTAGGTTGATGGCCGGAAAAAGCATAAACAGCAGCATCAGCGTAATCAGCACCACAATCGCGAGGCCGATCCCGCCGCCGGTATCCTCCTCGAACGGGTCAAGCAGCAACTCCAGGTATGTTTTGGCCTCGCTTTTGATTGAATCGAAATCAGCCGCGTGGTCCTGCTGGGCCCGGATGACGTTTTCCTGGAACTCTGCCTTAATGGCGTCATAATGACTTTCGTCCGGCGCCAGGATCAGAGCCCGGTGTCGGCCCCACACCTGAGGGCGCTCCACCGCCGCCCGGTTGGTAGTCACCGGTATGTAGATATCCCCCCAGGTGCGGTCGCTGGGGATACCTTCGTGAGGAATGACCCCCACCACGCGAAAACTGCCCGTACTGATTTCAATGTACCTGCCCAGCGCCGAGTCATCGCCGAAAAACTGGCGACGGGTTCGGCTGGTGATGACCGCGACGTGATCGGCATTATCCACTGCGGCCTGATCATAGGGCTGGCCCTCCAAAAAATCGAACGCCAGAAGGTCCCAGAACACGTGATCGGTATACAACAACTGCAACTCGATTTTGTGGTTGCGCAGGTAGCTGAGCGTGGAACCCGGGGCCGTGATTGAGACCGCCTCGGCCTGCTTGAGTGATCGGGCGTATTTGTCAAGGAACCCGTAACTGGGACTGGCGACGTAGGCAGATCGATCATTTCTGGCGATGATGCGGTCGATATACAAACATCGTTCCAGTGGTGTGCCCGGGCGGGCGGGAGCATACTGCTGTTCGATCACGGCCGCCGCCACCATTAAGACCAGCAGAGTGAAGCTGATACCGAATAGACTGACAAACGTGAAGAACTTTCGTCGCAGCAGCACCTTCCAGGCGATTTTGATGTAATTCTTGAGCATGACGTATACCTCAGTCCACCTGGCTGCCGTCGCACAGCCGCACGATGCGTTCTGTCTTCTCAGCCATCTGCTGGTTGTGGGTGACCATGACGATGGTCGTCCCTTCGTTTTTGTTCAGGTTCATCAGGATGTCCAGGATTTCGTCGCTCATGACCGAATCCAGATTGCCGGTCGGCTCATCGGCAAGAATAATTTGCGG
Source organism: Candidatus Zixiibacteriota bacterium (assembly GCA_018816665.1). Classification (GTDB taxonomy): domain Bacteria; phylum Zixibacteria; class MSB-5A5; order GN15; family FEB-12; genus JAHIVM01. Next base: position 7,752 of record JAHIVM010000288.1, on the reverse strand, counting down.
CTCCCCGACAATAGCCCGGGCAATGGCAACCCGCTGGCATTGACCGCCGGAGAGCTGGGTGGGAAAATGGCGCGTGCGAGCGCTCAGTCCTACCTTGTCCAGAGCCGCCAGGGCTTTCTGGCGACGTTCCGCCGAGGTCGATTTCCGGTACAGCAACGGCATTTCGACATTGTCGACGACAGTGAGATCGTTGATCAAATGATAGCTCTGGAACACAAAGCCGATTCGACGATTACGCAGGCGGGCCATTTCATCGTCTTTCATGTTCGCAATCTGCTGGCCATCAACCTGGACTTGTCCACCGGTGGGGTCATCGAGCAGACCCATAATATTGAGCAGGGTGCTTTTGCCCGATCCCGACGGCCCCATAATTGATAGAAACGCCCCCGGGTTGATCCTCAGGTTGATGTCTTTGAGCGCCAGCGTCTCAATAGTGCTGGTGCGGTAGACTTTCTCCACATGGGTCAGGTCAATCATAATGTACTCACACGATTTATGGGTATAGGCTTTCGTATTACTCGTCGCTTAGATTAACCGCCGACATATGCGTGTACTTGCTCATGTCGGATATGATGATTTCGTCGCCCGGTGTGATATCACCCTTGAGTTCGACAAAGTCATAGTTTGATATGCCGATATCGACAACGCGACGTATCGCCCGGTTGCCGTCGATGACAAATACTTCCTGATCGACCGGTCGCGAATGAAACGGCCCGTTGGCCACCCGCAGGACACTATCAACATACTCTGTTATGACGTAAACATCGGCGCGAAGATTCGGCCGTAGAACCGGATCGGCGCTATCCGCCAGTTCGACCTCGAACGACATGGTGCCGGAGGTCACGGCCGGGTTGACGGAACTAATCTGCCCGGTCAGATCGCGGTTGCCAAACCGCACGCGGACCGGGCCGCCGGCCCGGAGTTTCTCAGCGTGAATATCGGAGATCCGGCCTTCGATTTTGAAACTGCCCAGGTCGGCCACCCGGGCGACCACTTCGCCGGCCGTGACGGAGGCGCCCACTTTGTCATTGACCCAGGTAACGATACCGGGGCGGGAGGCTTTCACATCGGCCAGGTCTCTCTGTCGTCTTAGATTCGCAAGATGATTCTCTCTGATTATTATTTCAAGATCGAGACCGTCAAGCTCAGTCTCCAGGGCCGCCCGTTGATTCTCGATCTGTTTGGCTGCCTGGGCAAACTCGCGCCGGGCAATGTCCAGATTCAGGGCTGCCCGATCAAGTTCCTCACCGGTTGTACCGCCAAGATCGTGCAGATGCTTGGTGCGATTGTATTGTGACAGGACAAACTCGGTTTCCAGTTCTTTGATATCATACTGGGCCTGCAGGTCGATGGACTTTCGTTCGATATCGAGTGTCAGTTGGTGCTTGCGGTTTTTTTGCAGCTCCAGCTCGCTGCCCAGCCGGGCAAGCTCAAGATCCAGCGATTCGGTATTGAGGCCGAGAATCGACTCTCCGGCAACCACGGCGTCGCCGTTACGCTTGAGAATGCGTTCGACCGTCGAACCCACCGGCGTAGTCAGGGTTTGTTCAAATTCAGGAACCACTACCCCCGAGGCCGTGACGGCGGCATCGATGCGCCCGATTTCGGCGATCGCCGTACGGATTTTCGATCGCTGCAATGTCGGCGCGATCATCGCCCGAAGAGCCAGTACGCTCAGGACGAGCGAAGCAGCCACAATGACGATCACGGCGATCCGTTTGATGCGTCGTTGTCTGATCAGCTGTTCCGGCAGTTCTCGATCCATGTGTGATTCCCATCTATCGGTTGTCTATGCCAATGTGTATTACAACTCTCGTGCCACAACGTATCTGGTTGTATACCAGTCGTGTAGGTGTTCCGGTCCACAGTATTGGTGTCCACTTCTGGACGGTGCGTTCGGAGGTGGATGGTTGGGGAGCCCAATTGAGTTGTTACGAGTGAACAGCAAACGGCCGTGTACGTTCGGTCGTACACGGCCGTTGTGTTTGTCGGCTGGATTGCATGATCAATCGCAGGGCGGCGGCAGACATCCGAAGCACACAAACAGGTGCTGGATGAGCTCGGTCAGGTCACCCACATCGATCACACCATCGGGCTGACCCGACGATGCCGTGCCGGGAGCGATATCTCCCTCCTTCGGACAGCACAGCGGCCGAAACGAAATAAACAGATGATCGATCAGCGCGGTCAAGTCACCCACGTCGGTCATGCCGTTGAGCTCATCACAGTTGCCGAGGAGAGCAATATCGCCCCTGTCCCCGGTGCAGCAGCAGGAGTCGCCGACACCGTCCATGTCCGTGTCGGTCTGGTCGGGGTTCCACACAGCGCTGCAATTGTCACACAGATCGCCGATACCATCTTCATCACCATCTGCCTGATCCCCATTGGCGACGTTCGGACAATTGTCGCAGGCATCCGCATAACCGTCATGATCACCATCCCCACGCGGATACGGATAAGCGCAGCCCTCCGGCAGGATGAACTCCGGATCCTGTATATCGTAGACGTCCCGCCAGTCAATCGTACCGTCAAGGTTGACATCGGCCGGCCCCCTGTCACTTAGCGGCGCTTCGCAATTGATGTAGGCTATCAGTAGCGAAACATCGAGTTCGTCGATAACTCCATCGGTATTCACGTCTCCATATCGATGCGTATCGCAGTATTCCTGGCAGGCATCGCCGATGCCATCGCCATCTGTATCCGCCTGATCCTCGTTATACACCCAGGGGCAGTTGTCATCCGGGGCACATAGCCCGTCGCCGTCCCCGTCGTTGGTGGGATCCGCAGGACAGGCATCGCAGCCGTCGTAATATCCGTCGTGGTCAGAATCGCCTGCGGGATACGGCGGGGCGCAGCCCTCAGGCCAGCTTCCGGGAGGCGGAAACATGCCGGACGCGTCGGCAGCATTGACCACTCCATCACCGTCTCTATCCGCACCGCCAAGGTCAAGCGAGCGATAGGTGCAGTTCAGAAAGGCCACCAGAAGCGTATAGTCGCCTATGTCCGCCACACCGTCGTGGTTGATGTCGCCATATTGATGGGTTTCACAATACTCCTCGCAGACATCGCCAATGCCATCGCCATTCGCATCCAGCTGATCCGGATTGGGGTGCCAGGGGCAGTTGTCGAGGTGGTCCAGCCATCCGTCGTGATCATAATCCTGCGCCATTCCACCGGTGGCGCATCCAATTGCCAATGCAATGAGTACAAAAAGCTGCAGTGTCTTCATGACGTGCTCCTCCCGCATAGTCGACAATGGTACACAGACCCGCCCGCTATGCTTTTCACGGTTTTGGGCTGTTCTGCAGGTGGGGGACCGGTTGGCGTGAGGTGTGGGCACACCATCCGTATCTACCGTATCATAGTGAGTCAGGTCTGTTTTTGCAAGCAATACCTGTCGCCGCAGTCAGGTGCGGATGTGTACGGATGACGCAAAGCACTGCCGGCCTGCGCGTTACGTGAGACGCACGGGAATGCACAACGTCGCACCGTGTCGGTTCGGGGATACAACCTTTTGCGCAAACCCCCGTATATCAATACTACCATGTCGACTCGGCGGTTTGCGCCCGTCGGGCAGTACGGGAGAAGGATTTGCTATTGCGCTCACACGTTCGTTATCCGTATTTATGCCAACAATATAGGTATCACTATTCTTGATAGGAGCACGCTCTATGCGATACACGCTCGCTGCCCTGTGTCTGCTTCTGGTGATGGCCGGATCCGGGTTCTCGCTGGACTGGTACACCGAGACGCTGGACAATGACCTCAAGGTCATGATCCTGGAGAACCACCAGGTCCCCCAGGTCAATATTTCCACCACCGTACAAGTGGGAGCCAAAAACGAGTCGGACTATTACGACGGCGCCACACACCTGCTGGAACACCTGATCCTGTTCCGCGGGACAGAGAATATGACCGGGGAAGAGGTCAGTGACGCGATGAAAAGTCACGGTGCCTATTTCAACGGGTACACCAGCTCCGACTGGACGGATTTCGTCATTACTCTGCCGAGGGAGAACCTCGATTTCGCATTGTCGATCCACGCCGACATGCTGTTCCGGTCCAACTTCCCCGAAAAGGAAATGGCCAAGGAACGACAGGCTGTCTACGAAGAAATCAACATTTCTGAGGACAATCCAGGTGCCAAGGCATATCGGTCGTCGCTCAAGGAGATCTTCGGTAACCATCCGTATTCCAAGAACGTTCTGGGCACTCAGGAGAAGATCCTCAGTATTCCCCGCGATTCTGTATACGCCTATTACAAGCGCTACTACGCGCCCAACAACATGACCATGGTAATCGTTGGCGATGTTGACACCCAGGCCACAATGAAGCTGGTGAAAAAGTACTTCGCCGACATCCCCAAAGGCATGGATGCCGTCGATCGTTATGCCGCTCCGCCCGTTCGCGACCATGTGGTGGAGATCAATATCAAAAAGGACATTGGTCAGGCCTATCTTATGATGGGGTCGATCGGCCCGAAGGCCGACAGTCCCGACCAATTCCCGCTCGATATCATTGCCACGGTGATTGGCGACGGAGAGTCCAGTCGACTCTGGAAGAAGCTGAAGGACGAACTCGGTCTCGTATATTCCGTGGGATTCGCCTTCTATACGTCCAAGTACGAGGGAACGGTTCTGGCCCAGGCCACGCTTGATCCGGCGAACGTCGATGCCGCGGAGCAGGCCATCAAGGAGGTCCTGCTGGATGTCAAGCAGAACGGGTTCACGGAAAGGGAATTGCGCAAGGCCAAAAACAAGTTGAAGACCGGCCACTATGCGTCGCTCGAACGCGGCCTGGACATTGCGGACAAGTACGCTCAATACGATTCATTCATCGGGCGCCAGTTTGTTGACACCTATCCCGACAGCATAGAGAAGGTCACCCTGGCTGAACTCAACGAAGTCGCCGGCAAGTATCTGAACACTGACTCTTATGTCAAAACGACGGTGGTGCCCAAATGAAGACAGTTCGCGTTTTCCGGCTTATCGTATTGCTGGCCGCGCTGGCGGTCCTGGCGGGCTGTGGGCAGCGGGTGGACAGCATTTCGGTGGGTTCCGACGGTTACGGGAAAACCACCATGGCCAACGGTATCACCCTGCTGGTCAACCACGACGAAACCACCTCTCTGACCGCAGCGCGAATCCTGATCGACGGCGGCGTGCTCGCCGAAACCGCCGACAACAACGGGATCAGCAACATCATGACGCGCATGCTGCTCAAGGGCAACGCCGGAATGAGCGGCGAGGAGATTACCGAGGAACTGGATTTCCTGGGCGCCACTGTTTCGGCGGGTTGTTATCGGGACTTCAGCGGCATTGCGCTGGTCTCGCTCACGGAGAATTTCGACCGTACCCTGGAAATCGTCAGCCAGTCCTTGCTCAGTCCCACCTTCCCCGAGGAGGAACTTGCGAAGCTGAAGCTCGAGATTGAAGGTGAGATCAAAGCCTCAAACGACAACCAGTCCAATGCATCCGATCGCCTGTTCTACAGAACCGCATTCGGCGATCAGGGCTATGGGTTGCCGTCGCTGGGGACCGAGGAGTCGATTGCCGACATTTCGGTCGATCAGATCCGGGCATATTATGAGAAGTATGTCGGCGGTAGGAATATCATCTTCTCGATTGCAACCGACATGCCGATGGAGCGGTTGTCGACCCTGCTCAGCAAACACCTGGGCGGTTTGCGAGCCGAGGCCCAGGCGGTACCGGCACCGTCGATGGAGCTGCAATCGGAACAAACCGGATTCATCAGCTACGACCGTAACCAGTCGTTTGTATACTATGGCAATCTGCTCCCTCACCTGGAGGCGCGTGAGGTAGCCTGCGGCCGGCTGATCAATGAAACAATGGGCGCCAATGTGGGCAGCCGACTCTGGTCGCTGCGCCAGGAAGAGAAACTGGCCTACACCGTATACACACAGCTGCGCACCGACAGGTACGGATCGTTTTTCCGGGCCGGTATCGGCACGGATACCTCAAAAGTCAGAATTGCCCTGTCATCACTCGACCGCGAGTGGAAGAAGCTCGTCAAGGACGGCATCACTGAGGGCGAGATGGCCGATGCCCGGGTGAACATGAAAAACAACCTGATGTTTTTCATCGATCGCAAAAGCAACCGGGCAAACAACATGGCCTACTACGAGCATGCGGGCTACGGATACCGGTTTGTTCTGGACCTGATCGACATGGCTGACAGGATCACGCTGGACGAAGTCAATCACTTCGCCAACAACGCTCTCACCAATGATACTCGGTATGTGTCGATTGTAGGCAAGAGATAGCTCGCCATCAACTGTCACAAAGGGCTGCCGGACGGCAGCCCTTTGTGGTTTATGGCGGGTGTGTTCCCGGGCTCCGGCGGTCAATTACCGGCAGGGCGGCAGCGCCGGGAAACTTATGAACAGGTGATCGATCATGCCGGTCAGGTCACCGACATCAACGACACCATCGGGCAATCCCGGCGGCAACGGCGAAAGATCGACCTCTTCCAGACAGCAATAATCGGCGAAACCGATGAACAGATGATCGATCAGGTTGGTTAGGTCAGACACATCCACCGACTGATCGGCGTTGTCGCAACCCGGGACCAGCACGACGTTACCTCGCTCACCGGTACAGCATCCGAAAGCCGTGACACTGTAATACGATACCGGTGCATCCAGCGGTTCAATCGCCGATTGTCCCACGGAGTCAGTGATTTCAATGTAGTAACGCGCGGTCGTTCCGTGCGACAGGGGCGGCAACGCCACTCCGTACACCGAATCTCCGGCCGGACCATCGCCGTGCATACCGTCATCAAACATCACAACAGGGAAGAAACCATCTCCGGTATCCACCTGTGCTGTGACCAACTCAAGTCCGGCGAAATCGCAGGCCCGGGAGGTGATGACAATTGAATCATGGTCCGAGGGTTCCTCGGGGTAGTGCTGTACACCCAGGATATCGGGTGGCAACACATCACGCATCGCCTCACACATCTCTGTGCGGTAGAAACGGCTGCGTACCGAGGTGATTATCTTACCCTGGATAACCGGCGGGTGATCATTGCCGAGATAAGTCGCACCGGCCGCTGTATATTCAGCAGCGTAGTCCGCGTGACCAACTACATTAAGGCCGTCGATCAGGTCCGCTGCCGCCAGCACCCGCACGGTCTTGCACCAGGCAGCTACAATCACACCGCTGTCTACGGCGTCGTTGATAAGACTCAGGGCCTCCGGACTGGAGTAGATGTTCGGCAAACCACTGCTACCGGGCAACAGGCACAGGATGTCGTAAGCCGCGATGTTCGGAATGTCGGGAATCAGATAATCCACAGTCTGGGGTCCAAGCCCCACGCCGGCAGAATATGAGCATCGGGGGATGGTTTCCATCAGGCCGGTAGTGAAAACATTCCAGCCGAAGCCCTGCAATTGTTCAATGATGCTGTTGGAGGCATCGTTGATATCGTAATTGGCGCCAAGTTGTTGATCAAGCACCAGCAGAATGTTAACACCGTCGCCGGGCGGTTTGGTATACCGCCTGTTTTCAAACTGATACACCCGGCCCCCGGTCACCGTGAGATCCAGATCTTCGGAATACGTGTACCGGACCGAAAGGGTCACGCCCGCTCCCGGAGGTGTCGCCAGCGATATCCAGCCCTCGACCAGATCAAGACAGTACTCGCCGGGCGCCAGCGGGGTGCCGTCGAGCTCAACCGCCGAGACCTCGTGAAGTACCTTGTGATCCACCCGGAACAGTTTGCGGGTGTTGT
>JAHIVM010000287.1 GCA_018816665.1 Candidatus Zixiibacteriota bacterium | reverse complement strand
TCATCATATTGATAGAGATACAGATCAAGATTAGGATTGTCCTCGGCCTCAACACTGACCAGGAAATAGTAGGAGACGTCATCATCCGATCGATACACCCAGTATTCCCTCACGTCGCGCTCGTAAATGCCATTCCAGTACACATGAACGACACCGTCGCCCGTGACGCTAAACACTCCCTGCGGGGTAGCCGGTACGGCATCCTCCACGAGGATTTCGTCATCATCGCAGCCCATCAGGGCAAACACCGCGAGTGTCAACAGGGTCAGAGTCCACAAGGATTTCATCGTTCAAGCTCCTTCTTGTCGAGTTCGTCTTCTGCGTCTGGTAGTATCAACAACCATGCCAAAACGCACAACCATCACAACCACAATGTTTTATACAATGTCAGCGCCAGTTGTGAGGCACAGTAATTGTGCGTGATCAAGATGGTACGCACATTTTTTGTGCAGATGTCAGTTTTTCTGGGCGATGCGGAATTCTTTGATTTTGGCCCGGAGGGTGTTACGATGGATTCCCAGCGTCTCGGCCGTCTGCGACAGGTTCCAGTCGAGCGTGTTCAAGGCGTGTTCGATATGCTCTTTTTCCACCTCGGCAAGAAGCCGCACCTGCCGGGACCGGGTCGGTTCAACGGTGGTCGAGAGTCCGATCAGGTCTTTCTCTGTCAGGCTGGTGCCCTGAGTCAACACGATGGCCCGTTCGATGATGTTTTCGAGTTCTCGGACGTTGCCCGGCCAGCCATAGGCGGTCAGTATACGGGCCGCTGACGGTTCCACGCCGGACACCTCTTTGCCTATTTTGCGGGCATATTTCTCAATGAACTTTTCAGCCAGCAACAGGATGTCGCCCGTGCGGCCGGCCAGAGGCGGAAGGGCCACCTGGATAACGTTGAGACGGTAGAACAGGTCCTCGCGAAAACGCCCCTCGGCGATCATCTGGTCAAGATTGCGGTTGGTGGCGGCCAGGACACGGATGTCCAGTGGGATTTCTTTCACCGATCCCAGGCGCTCGATACATCGTTCCTCAAGCACCCGAAGCAACTTCACCTGCATGGTGAGAGGCATCTCGCCGATTTCATCAAGAAACAGAGTTCCGCCCTCAGCGAGTTCGAATCTTCCCTGCTTGGCTTTTTCGGCCCCCGTGAAGGCACCCTTTTCGTACCCAAACAACTCCGATTCCAGCAGCGTTTCGGGAAATGCCGCGCAGTTGATCGCCACCAGCCGCTTGTCGGCTCGCTTGGACAGCCCGTGGATGGCCCGGGCCACCAGTTCCTTGCCCGTGCCGGACGGACCGAGAATCAGTACGGTGGCCTCGCGGGGAGCCACCAGGGAGATCATCTCCTTGACCCGAACCATGGCTTCGGAGTCGCCTACTATTTCGGGAATCGGAAAAATCTCATTGAGACGTTCCCGCATGGCCTGATTGTCTACGATGAGTTTGTTCTGAGCCGCGGCTTTTTCGAGCTTCAGGATCAGCTCCTGCAGATCCTCCACCGGCTTGGTCAGATAGTCATAGGCCCCGGCCCGCATAACCTCGACCGCCGACTCTACCGATCCAAAGGCGGTCAATACCAGCACCTGAATAAAGGGATTGATTTCCTTGAGTCGGCGCAGCAGTTCCAGCCCGTTCATACCGGGCATTTTCATGTCCACAACCGCAACCGGGGCGAATACCGTGTGATAGACATTCAACGCGGCCTCGGCGCAATCGGCCTGGGTGACATCGTAACCGTTCCGGGTAAGGAATCCTCCAAGCAGTTCCCGCTGCCCGGATTCATCGTCCACTATGAGTACTCGGGTGTGATTCACGGGCGAATTGTATGACCTGATGATCGGCGACACAAGAAAAAAGCCCGCCGAACGGACGGGCCTTTTGTGGTATCATCTTGTGTGCGCGGATCAGTCGTTGCCGAAAAACACCTTCACACCGGCGCGGACATCTACGCTGGCCGCCGTTTCCCCGAAATCGTACTCGAGTCCCTGATACGAACCAGTGATATCCGAGGTGAACCCATGGTGATAATCGACCTCGAGATACAGACCGCCGTAGTCGTGGGTGTAGTAAAAGATGCCGGCACCGGCCGCAATAGAGAGAGCGGGATCGTACGCCAGCTCGCGGTAGACGATGTTGTTTCCGTTCTGCTCCTGCACGCGAGTAGTGAATTTCAGATTATCAACTCCCACCTGAGCCTTCAGATACGGAACCAGGCTGGATTCGCCAAAAAAGTAGTACTTCAGGTAGAGGCCCGCATTGTAGAAGCGGTGCTTGCTGTTTTCCACTTCAACGGAATCGCTTTTGACGCCAAACTGCGAGTAGGTGAAACCAAGTCCGACGACCATGTTGGCGGTAGCAAAGTATCCTACATCGAATCCAAAATTCATCCCGAGGTCGGTACCGAGTTCGGTGTCACCCAGCAGCCCGGTCGACTTCCAGTCAGTTATTCCGCCCATCGGAATAGCGGGGCCGATAAAAATGGCCGCCTCGAGCAGATCCTTTTCCTCGAATTCCTCTTCATCCTGAGCCAGCGCGTTCGCACTCAGGGCCACCAAACACAGCATCAGTATAAGTGTTGCCAGTCGTTTCATTACCGCATCCTCAACAATATGCCTCGAAGAACCTTATTTCGCTTCCCAAAATGCGTCTGTCAGTCGCCAGTTGGCGTCGCATCATACGATTAGAGCGCCAAGATAAGCAATATGAAGACGTGTTGTCAACAGATTATGTCCAGTGCAATTTCTCACGCATTGCGCCTGGCCGGTGTTTGCCTGGAACGGAAACGGGTAGTGATCGACCCTTTTTTGTCGTTGTTGGGCGGCCTAAAAACAGGTTGTATTTTGGACCAATTTTCGTATAATGGCGTTTTCATGTCTGACAGAGATGGCACTATGAAAGTACTTGTAATTGGATCTGGGGGACGCGAGCACGCCCTCGTCTGGAAAATCAGGCAGTCAAAGAAGGTCGAAAAGGTCTTCTGTGCTCCGGGCAACGGCGGGATATCCCAGATTGCCAAGTGTGTGAATGTCAGGGCCGACAATATCAAGGGTCTGGTCGATTTCGCCACCCGCAACAAAATCGGGTTGACCGTGGTGGGACCGGAACAGCCCCTGGCTCTGGGCATTGTTGACGAGTTCCAGCGCCGCAAACTCAAGATTTTCGGGCCCGAAAAAAAAGCGGCCCAGTTGGAGAGCTCCAAGGTCTTCGCCAAGGAGTTCATGCAGCAATATCATATCCCCACCGCTCCCTTCAAAATCTTTGACAATCAGGCAGAGGCTATCGGCTTCTGCAAGAGCGTCGAATTCCCGGTAGTGGTCAAGGTGGACGGGCTGGCGGCCGGCAAGGGTGTCATGATCGTCCACAATTTCCAGGAAGCCGAGACCGCCATAGAAGCAGTTTTCGACGAACAGCGTTTCGGTACGGCCGGTTCGCGTATCGTGATCGAGTCCTGTCTGGTTGGTCAGGAGGTCTCCGTGATGGCGCTTACCGACGGCAAGAGCATAATCCCACTGCTGCCGTCGCAGGATCACAAACAGGCATTTGAGGGCGACAGCGGACCTAATACCGGGGGTATGGGAGCGTTTTGTCCGGCGGGGTTCATCACGGACGAACTGATGGAACAGGTGGTTGAGCAGATATTCCAGCCTACCGTGGCCGGTCTGCGAAATGAAAACATCCCGTATCGCGGCGTCATTTACGCCGGGATAATGCTGACGAAGGTCGGGCCAAAGGTACTCGAATACAACTGCCGTTTCGGTGATCCGGAAACGCAGGTTGTACTGCCGTTGCTCAAAACCGATCTGCTGGACGTCTTTAAGGCGGTGATTGACCGCCGCCTGAGCAATTTCCGGGCGCTGGACTGGCGGCCCGGAGCCGCTGCCTGCGTGATCATGGCATCGGAGGGCTACCCCGGCCACTACGAGTCGGGCCGAAAAATCATCGGTCTGCAGAATGTCCGCAACGAGGGGTGTTACATCTTCCACTCGGGCACTCGCCGCGACGGCAAGCAGTGGCTGACAGACGGTGGTCGGGTGCTGGGAGTGATGGGGTCGGGCGACAATCTTCAGGCGGCCCTCAAGAAATCATACAGCCTGGTGGACCGCATCAAGTTCCCGGGGGCCATGTATCGCCGGGACATCGGCTTCCGGGTGCTGGGTGACAAACGCAAGTAGGAGACGGACATGGCGCTGGTACTGATAGTAATAGGATCCAAATCGGACATGGAGTATGCCGAAAAGTGCAAAGCTCAGTTGGCCGACCTGA
>JAHIVM010000286.1 GCA_018816665.1 Candidatus Zixiibacteriota bacterium | reverse complement strand
GTGTCTACCCGCGAACAGCTCGAAGGCAAAACCGGGAACACCTCGGCCATTCCGGTACCGGCCCTGATGGATACGCTTGAATTCCTGCAGGAGGACATGCAGGACGAAACGGGCATTGACATCAACTTCCCCCTGGATATTGCGAATGCCGAGTATCTCTTCACTCCTGCCGTATCGGATTTTCTGATGGAGGCGGAGACACTGATGGGCATTGCCGCGGTCTTTAAGGCGACCGGCGGTTCCTGGACCATCAGCACCGAGTATTTCGACGCAATCAATTACGGCCTGTTTTACAGCGACCGCATGCTGGAACGAGTGGTTCGCAAGCTGTACGCTCAGGCCGAACGCCTCAATACACCTAAGATCATGATCGGTGAGTGCGGCCATGCCAGCCGTACCGCCAAATACTTCGTGCCGGTCCACTGCGGTGGCGATCGGGCCAAGCCGGTTTTCAACGTCATGGAGTATACGGCCGAAATGCTGGCAACCGGCAAGCTCGTGCTCAAGCCCGATACAGTCACCGAGCGGGTCACCTATCACGATCCCTGCAACATCGCCCGACAGGGGTGGATTGTTGATCAACCCCGGGAGATCATCAGGTCGTTCTGCAGCGACTTTGTCGAGATGACGCCAAGGAGAACCGACAATCTCTGCTGCGGCGGTGGCGGCGGCTCAGTTTCACTCGATGAGATTCGGCCGTATCGGACGACCATAGGAGGCAAAGCCAAGGCTGATCAAATACGGGCGACCGGGGCAAAATACCTCATTGCTCCCTGCGCCAACTGCAAAAAGCAGCTTCGTGAACTGGTGGAAGACCAGAAAATCGACTGCGAGGTGGTGGGACTTCACGACCTCATTTACAAGGCCATCGATTTCGAGGCATCGCATGCCCGACTCATGCCCTTTGAGAAGAAAGGATGATCTTTGGAAGCGCTACTTGATTTCGCAAAGGGACCGCTGTTCCGCTTCTCGTTCGCGGTCATGATCCTGGGACTGGTTCGCATTGTGGTGCTGGACATCTGGGGTGCCGTAAACGCGTACCGCCGGGCCGGCGACAAAAAGCTGGACTGGAACGGCGCCATCCGCAATACGCTGCACTGGCTGTTTCCCGTCAAACACGTCTTCGCCCGCCGACCGGTGTACAGTCTGCTGTCGATCTTTTTCCATATTGGACTGATCGTTGTCCCGATATTCCTGCTGGCTCACATTCAACTGTGGAAAGCCGGTATCGGGTTATCCTGGTGGAGCCTGCCGCCCGTCTGGGCCGACACCCTGACCCTGGCCACTATCGGCTTCGCCCTGGCCCTGCTGATCGGGCGTATGGGCAGTGCGGGCGCCCGCTATCTCAGTCGCAAACAGGATTACCTCTGGCCGGTGATGTTGATCATCCCGTTTATCACGGGGTACTTCTGTGCAAACGTTGTCCTTGGTGCGGGCACGTATCAGTTGTTGATGCTCATTCACATCCTTTCCGGCGAACTGATTCTGTTGCTGCTGCCCTTCTCAAAAATCGCTCATTGTGTCCTGATGCCCATGTCGCAGTTTGTTGTCGCCCTGGCCTGGAAGTTCCCGGCGCGAGTTGATGACGAAATATGTACCACGCTGCACAAGAAAGGAGCACCGGTGTGAAAGCTATCCTTACCGACGTCACCAAATGTATCGGCTGCTTCGAGTGTGTAACAGCCTGTAAAACGTCACACAATCTCAGCAACGATGTGCCCCGCAAGTGGCATCGCAACGACGGTCTGTCGGCCCAGAACTGGAGCTCCATTGTCCAGCGGCCGGACAACCACTACGTTCGCAAGCAATGCCGTCACTGCCTTGAACCGGCCTGCGTGTCCGTCTGCCCGGTGGCCGCGCTCATCACCACCAACACCGGCGCTATCATATACGACCCGGACAAATGCATCGGCTGTCGTTACTGCATGATCGCCTGTCCCTTCGGTATTCCGCGCTATGACTGGGAGGAACCGGTACCTTACATTCGGAAGTGTGACTTCTGTCATGACCGCACCACTCGCGGCCTGCAGCCTGCCTGTACCGAGGCCTGTCCCAACGGAGCGACTATCTTCGGCGAGCGCGATGAACTGCTGAGTGAGGCGCACAGACGGATTGCCGCCGAACCCGACAAGTACCTTGATACCGTATTCGGCGAACATGAAATGGGCGGGACGGCGGTGCTGTACATCTCGGATATCGACCTGGGATTCCTCTCCTATCCTGCACGTCGGGAGACTCCGGCCTTGCCCGAAACTACACATCTGGCCATGAGTGCGGTTCCTCCCACGTTCATTGGGATGGGCGCATTGATGGGAGGGCTGTACTGGTTCTGTAAACGGCGGGATGCGCTGGCCGGGAAGGACAAGGACAAGTCATGAACAGGGTCAAAACGTTCAAAACGATATTGTGGGCCATCACGGGTCTGGCCGTGGCCTTCGGAGCCGCACGCATGATTTTCGGCCTGGGAGCCGTTTCTAACCTGAGCGATGCCACCCCGTGGGGGATATGGAAAGGACTGAATGTCGTGCCGGGTATCGCCCTGGCTGCCGGCGGTTTTGTTGTAACCGCGGTTATCTACATCATGCGACGCGAGGAATTCCATCGCTACGCCAAAATAACGGTCCTGCTGGCCTTCCTCGGATACATCACCGCCGCCACCGCCCTGGTCGCCGAACTGGGATTGCCGTGGATGGTCTGGCATCCTATCATCTACTGGCAGCATCACTCAGCCCTGTTTGAAGTATCCTGGTGCGTAATGCTCTACCTCACGGTGTTGTTTCTGGAATTCCTTCCCACGCCGCTGGAAAGCACCGGCTCCCTGGCCGCTATCCGGCGTTTCCTTACGAAATACAAACTCGTGCTGGTGTTTCTGGGCGTCATGATCTCAACCCTGCACCAGTCATCGCTCGGCACCATGTTTCTCATCACACCGGACAAACTCCACGGTCTGTGGTACTCATCGCTATTGCCGATTCTGTTTTTCGTCTCGGCCGTCGCAGTCGGACCGTTAATGCTGATCCTGGCCGTTCTCACTATCTCAGCACTGTATCGTAAGCCGATCGAGACCGACATCCTGGCCAAACTGGCCGGTGCCTCGGCAATCGTGTTGGGGCTTTTCGGATTGATTCGGCTCATCGATCTCGCAGCCAACGGCAAGCTGGGGTTGGCCTTCGACGGGTCAGGATCGGCCGTGGTGTTCCTGATCGAATTCACTATCGGCGTACTGCTTCCGGTAGCGATCTTAAGCGTCAAACGCCTCCGCCGCAGTCAGGCCGGGCTTTGGGTGGCCGCTATTGCCGGCGTCATGGGGATCGGTTTGCATCGCGCCAATATTGCCGGGATACAACTGGTTCACACCGGTCCCACCTATGTCCCGACCATCTACGAAATCGGGATTAGCCTGGGTATAATCTCCGCAGCCATTCTGGCCTTCCTGTTTTGTGTGGAACGCTTCAGAATGTGGGAGACGCCGTGGGAGGACCCCCGCCAGGCTCCCGAAGCCGCACCCGAGTTCGACCGGGTCGCTGATGTCTGGCTCGGAACACCACGCATTGCCGGGCGCACGGTGTACTCACTGGTGTTCATCGTCGCTCTGGCAGCGGGTCTGGCGATCGTATCCACCGATCGGATAGAGAGTTCAGGCATCAAGGAAGTACGGGCCGTGCCGGCGCGCGGCGGCGATACACTGTTTGTCGACGGCAACCTCGACGGCTACGGAGTCAGTTTCGCGCACAAGGCGCACGTTGATCGGGAGGGCGGAAATGCCTCCTGTTCCCGATGCCACCATATGAGTCTGCCGCACGACCAGCAAAGCGGCTGCGCGACCTGTCACTCAGGCATGTACACAGCGGCCGATGTCTTCCGTCACGACTGGCACGCCGGTCCCGACGGCGGCAATCTCACCTGCAACATGTGCCATGCAACCGACCGGGAACGCTCGGCTGAATCAGCCAAGACATGCGATGAGTGCCACAAGGACCTGATTCCAACTAATGCGCAGATTACCGTCAAGCAGTACATGGCACCGTCGTATACCGATGCCATGCACGGTGTGTGTATTCAATGCCACGAACAAAAAGCTCAACAACTGGCAGGCAAAGAATCTCTGGCCCGCTGTGCCACCTGTCACGGCCAAAGGCAAACCGAGTACTTGCCGGCAGGCGTCTATGAGCAGTTCCGGGATACCTCATTCAACCGCGTGATTACGCCGCCAATGGCGACCGGCGGACAATCAGACGGGAAGGACGCCGAATGAGTCAGAAGAAACATGTGCTAATCGTGGATGACGAACCTGATGTAGTAGCCTACCTGGGCGCGGTTCTTGAAACCTGCGGCTTCGTCACTCACACCGCCCAGGATACCGAGTCAGGATTCAGGCTGGCGGGCGAAGTACATCCGGATCTCATCTGCCTGGACATCATGATGCCCAAAGAATCGGGACTATCGCTGTATCGTCGGCTGCGCACTGACGACGGCCTGGCAGATATTCCGGTGGTTATTATCAGCGGCATCGAAAATGAACCCGAGTTTGACTTTCGGCAATTGGTGAGCGACAGCTCTATTCCGCCGCCCGATGCCTTTTTTGAGAAGCCTATCGACGTGACTCTGTTCGGCCGGGAGATCCTCCGTATCGTGGATAATCGTCGTTCCGCAACCGCACGCAGAAAGTCGGGCACCCCATGAGTACTACCTCGGAGACCAAAACACCGGCGCTGGAAGACTGGATGTACCGCGGACTGTTCCAGCAGGTGCCGTTCAATGTTGCTATCATCGATCAGGACTATAATATCGTCAACGCCAACGACAACTTCACCGAGTACTTCGGCCCCTGGCGCGGCAAGAAATGCTACCGAGTGTACAAAAAACTGTCCCAGCCATGCCTTGGCTGCAACGCCCGACTGACCTTTGAAGACGGCCAGCCGCGCGTGTCCGATGAGTCCGGGGTCGATCAACACGGGCAGGAAGCCCACTACGTAGTGCATATCGCACCGTTGCGCAAACGTAAGGGTGCCTCGGTGAAATACATCGTAGAAATGTCCCGGGACATTGTTGAAACCAAGAACTGGCAAATGGAATACCAGTTGCTGTTTGAACGGGTCCCCTGCTACATCACGGTGATCGACCGCAATTACAAAATAATCCGTGCCAACGAAAACTTCCGCAGAACCTTCGGCGACGTACTCGGGCGGCAATGCTTCGAGGTGTACAAAAAACGACGGACCAAATGCCCGAACTGCCCTGCGGCCCGGACGTTCCGCGACGGCCAGGTGCATCGCTCCCAGCAGGTCGGGATAAAAAAAGGCGGCGACAAAGCCAACTATGTCCTGACTACCTCTCCGCTGGGACGGCAGGGCGATGATGTCGCTCACGTGATTGAAATGTCCATGGACATCACCGATGTCAAAAAGCTCCAGAAGGAAGTGATCGAGGCCGAACGCCTGAGTGCGGTCGGACAAACGGTCGCCGGACTGGCCCACAGCATCAAAAACATCCTGATGGGACTTGAGGGCGGCATGTACATCATGGGCCGGGGCCTGCAGCGCAACGACCGGGAAAAACTCACCCAGGGCTGGGACATGCTGGAGCGCAACTTCAACAAAACCACGTCGCTGGTCAGGGACTTTCTGAGTTTTGCCAAGGGACGCATGCCCGAGTTGGAAATGGTCAAACCCAACGCACTGGTCGAGGAAATCATCGACCTCTACCAGGCGATCGCCGCCGAGGTGGGTGTAACGCTGACCGCCGATCTGGATCCGAAAGTCGGCACGGTCCCTCTCGATCCCAAGGGCATCCATACGTGTCTCACGAATCTGGTGTCCAACGCCATTGACGCCTGCGAAATGAGCGACAATCGTCAGGGCGAGGTCACAATAGCGACATCAGCCAAGAAGGGTGCCGTCTCCTTCACAGTAACCGACAACGGCACCGGCATGGACTCGGATATCAAGCGGAAGGTTTTCACGACCTTTTTCACTACCAAAGGCGGGAAAGGCACCGGCCTGGGATTGCTGACGACACGCCGCATTGTCAAGGAACACGGCGGACACATTACGGTGCGATCGATATCGGGCCAGGGCACGCGCTTTCGCATATCCTTTCCCAAATCAAGACTCACCACCCTCTACGACGAGAATAAAGCGGAGCAGGTGCTGAAACAACAAGTCAAGGAGCGCTCATGACCACATCAGAAAGCAAAACGGTTCTGGTTGTTGACGACGAGGCGGACGTCCGGCAGTACCTGACGATGGCTCTGGAGGACGCCGGAATCGGGGTTGTGACCGCCGCCAGCGGGACCGAAGCACTGGCACAGATGAAGCAGAAAGTGCCCGATCTTATTTCGCTGGATCTGGTGATGCCGAAAGGGTCCGGCGTGCGATTCTATCGTGAACTGCGCAAAAACAAAGACTGGATGAAAATTCCGGTGTTGATTGTCACAGGACACGCGCGCGATGATCTCGGCAGGGCCGATCTGAAAGAACTCACCATGTCCGGTTCCGGCATCTACCTGGAAAAACCGGTCAAACCGCACAGTTATATTTCGGCGATCAAACAACTCCTCGGTATGGACACAACCGACCAGGAGTCCGAGACGGCGGAACAGTTGCGCGTACAAAACGAACTCAAAAACCTGATCGACAGCGCCGACCCCGATACCCTGCAGAAACTTCAGGCGCTTATCAAAAAGCAGGCAGAGTGATTACGGAGGCCGACCATGAGTAAAAAGATTCTTATTATTGACGATGAAGCGGACATTCGGGACTTCCTGACCCAGCTTCTCGAGGATGAGGGGTACGAAACCGCCACCGCCGATGACGGCTTAAAGGGTCTCGACAAGGCAAAAGAGTTTCACCCGGATCTCATCACGCTGGATCTGCAAATGCCCAACGATACGGGCACGGCGTTTTATCGCAAGATTCATCGCGACAAGGATTTTGGGGCAACGCCGGTGATAGTGATCAGCGGCATCGCGGGACGGCACCTGGCAATCCGCGAGCCGCTGGCCGTGATGGACAAGCCGATAGACAAAGCAAAGCTGCTGGAGACGATCAAGTCCGCGCTGAACTGACCGGGGGAATGAGGGGCAAGTGCATACCGGGGCCTGGGTGTCTTAAGTCTTGAGGCGCGGTATGCGACTACTGTGGGCGGCAGACGCCCTCGTCTGCCACCTTCCTCTATTGGCCCGGTGGCCCGTCCGTGCCCGAGTGGGTTTGGGATTGAATTGAGGTACACACTCCGCAAACCTGCCCGGATTCATCCCCCGAGTCAAAATGTGATTGCGTCGGCAATTCACTCCTCGTAACGTGCAACAGACAAATAAACCCATAACGCCTTATTGGGGGGCCACCCGATGAGCCGCAAGAAACCGAGTGTACCGGGCCTGACGCCGGTCCGTGATTTCCCGTACTACAAGCTCCAGTGCTGGGACGAATCCGTGCCGGCCTGGAAAGACATTCAGAAGCAGTTCGAATCGCGCGATGATCTTCACGCCTACGCATTGACAAAGCTGGATTGGAATGCAAAAACCCGTGTGATGGTGGTCACGGGTTACGGTCGACGGCATGTTGACCGGTACTTTGATGCTTTCGGCGAACCGCGGTGAGCAGGTCAGGTGAATCCCACCCGAGGTACGATGGGGCATCGGACGGGCCAGGTAAAGTCAGTCGGTCGGTGAAGAAGGTGCGGGGTTCGCAGTACTACCGCACGATAGATTCGTGGGCGGCAGACGCCCTCGTCTGCCCCTTTCGCTATTCTATCGTTGGACGTGGTGTACATCCACTCAGTCATGTCATTTCACGCAGCCTTCACTGTTTCCGGGT
>JAHIVM010000005.1 GCA_018816665.1 Candidatus Zixiibacteriota bacterium | reverse complement strand
GATCAGGCCATCGAAATGGCCAATGACACGCCGTACGGCCTGTCGGCCTCGATCTACACTCGCGACATCAACAAGGCCTACACGGCGATGCGCGATGTCTATACGGGTATCTTCTATGTCAACGCGCCGACCATCGGTGCCGAAACCCATCTGCCGTTTGGCGGCACGAAGGAAACCGGCAACGGTCATCGCGAAGCTGCGACGGCTGCGCTCGACGTATTCAGTGAGTGGAAATCGGTGTATGTCGACTACAGCGGCACGTTCCAGCGCGCCCAGATCGACAACCAGTAACGCTAACACAGTGGTTATGACCAGGGAGTGCGTTTTTGGCACGGTGTAAGCACATATTCTCAAACGCGAAGGGCAATCGCCAGATGTTCCTGATTCTGTTCATCTGGTTGTCATCGTCCATATAAGAATCTGTGCGCCCGGTATGGGCACAACACGGTGTGTATAAGACAACGCTAACCACAAGTCGAACGGAGTATACGACATGGCAAAAAATGTCATAATCATGGGCGCGGCAGGCCGCGACTTTCATAATTTCAACGTTTTGTACCGTGACAACAAAGACGTCAACGTGGTTGCCTTCACGGCGACTCAGATTCCCGATATCGAGGGGCGTAAGTACCCGGCCGTTCTCGCCGGCAAGCTGTACCCGAAGGGTATCCCGATTGTCGAAGAGGCCCAGTTGCTTGAACTGATCAAAAAGCACAAAGTCGACGAAGTCATCTTTTCGTACTCGGACGTCCCGTACCACTACGTCATGGAAAAGGCCGCCTACGTGATGTCGGCCGGCGCCCGCTTCGCCGTCGAAGGCGGAGAGCCCACGATGATCAAATCGACCAAGCCGGTTGTGGCCGTGTGTGCCATCCGTACCGGTTGCGGCAAATCGCAGACCACCCGGCGGGTAGCCGAGGCGCTGCAGGCGATGGGCAAGAAGGTTGTTGCCATTCGGCATCCCATGCCGTACGGTGATCTGGCCAAACAGGCCGTCCAGCGTTTTGCCACTCTCAAGGATCTCGACAAGCACAAATGCACCATCGAGGAGCGGGAAGAGTACGAACCCCACATCATGAAGGGTGTGGTTGTGTACGCCGGTGTGGACTACGAAGCGATCGTCCGCGAGGCCGAGAAGGAAGCCGATGTCATCCTGTGGGATGGCGGCAACAACGACATGTCCTTCTACAAACCCGATGTCCAGATTACGGTGGTGGACCCGCATCGTCCGGGCCATGAGATTTCGTACTACCCGGGACAGAACAACCTGTTGTTGGCCGATGTGATCGTGATCAATAAAATGGACTCGGCCGATCCGGAAGGTGTAGCCGAAGTGCGCGCCAACATCGCCGAGTACAACCCGACCGCTATCGTTATCGATGCCGCGTCGCCGATCCAGGTCGACAAGCCGGAACTGATCCGTGGTAAGAAAGTGCTCGTCGTCGAAGACGGGCCGACTCTCACGCACGGCGAGATGCAGTTTGGCGCCGGCGTGGTG
The DNA here is from genome assembly GCA_018816665.1 of Candidatus Zixiibacteriota bacterium. Lineage (GTDB taxonomy): Bacteria > Zixibacteria > MSB-5A5 > GN15 > FEB-12 > JAHIVM01. The sequence continues at coordinate 8,918 of JAHIVM010000005.1, read as the reverse complement.
GCGGCCTCCAAGTACGGCGCTGCCGAACTGGTGGACCCGCGTCCGTTCACGGTAGGCTCGATCACCGGTACCTTTGAGAAGTACCAGGATATCGGCATTTTGCTGCCGGCCATGGGCTACGGCGATCAGCAGGTGAAGGATCTCGAGGCCACCATCAACAAGGTGAAATGTGATGCCGTGATCGTGGCTACGCCGATCGATCTGACTCGCATTCTCAAGATCAAGCATCCGAACACGAGAGTGTACTACTCGCTTCAGGAAATCGGCACGCCGACCCTGGCGACCGTGCTTGGTGACCACTTCGGCGGCGAGAAGAAGGCTCCGAAGAAGTCGACGAAGAAATAGGATAGTTGAGTGTAATGCGAGGCGGGCTGAGTGACCTCGGCTCGCCTCGATGTAATACCTTCACGTAAGGACTCACACGGGAAGACATGGCAGAGGCAAAAACAGCTGTGGTAGCACTGGGTGGTAATGCCATCACCCGGCCCGGCCTCGAAGATACGATTGCCAATCAGTTTGCCAATACCCGCAAGTCTCTCGACGGTGTTATTGAGTTGGCCCGTCAGGGATACGGTATTGTGGTGAGCCATGGGAACGGACCTCAGGTCGGCAACGCCATCCTGCGAATCGAACTCGCCCGCGGCAAGGCACCCATCCTGCCCCTGGGCGTGTGTGTTGCCGATACCGAGGGCGGCATGGGGTACATGATCGAGCAATCCCTGCGGAATCGTTTGCGCAAAGAGGGAATCAATCGACCGGTAGTGACCGTTATCACACAGATGCTCGTCAAGCCGGATGATCCGGCCATTGCCAACCCGACCAAGTACGTGGGACAATTCTACACCGAAGACGAAGCCAGGGTATTCACGGAAACCCGCGGCTGGCAAATGAAGAAAGACGCCGATCGCGGCTGGCGCCGAGTGGTGCCGTCGCCCCGACCGCTTCAGACGATTGAGGCGGATGCGATCAAGACGCTGCTGGCGTCGGGTGCCATCGTCATTGCCGCCGGGGGAGGTGGAATCCCGGTGTACATAGACGACAACGGTAACCTGGAAGGGCTCGATGCGGTGATCGACAAAGATCTGGCGTCGGCCGTCCTCGGCAGGGAAATCGGTGCCAGGAAACTCTGCATTCTCACATCGGTCGACCGCGTGGCGATCAACTTTGCCACTCCTGATCAAAAAGAACTGAGTCAGGTGACCGTATCCGAGATGAAAGAGCTGTTTGCTGCCGGTCATTTCCCGCCCGGCTCGATGGGACCGAAGGTTGGCGCTGCTATTCAGTTCATGGAGGAGGGTGGTGAACAGGTTATTATCACCTCCCTCGAGCAGGCCGTACAGGCCATACACGGAGAAGCTGGTACCCGGATTATTCCGGACTGATGATGTGTAGACTGTCTCAAAAGGCGGTTGACGACATTTTGCGCAAAGGACGCATATACGAGGTGGGCGGAGCAGTTCGCGATCGATTCCTTGACCGAAAAACGCCGGTCAAGGATCGCGATTACCTGGTAACAGGCATCCCGTATGATGAACTGACGCGTATTCTGAAGCAGCACGGCAGGGTGGACCTGGTCGGACGCAGCTTCGGCGTGATCAAGTTCACCCAGTTTCGGCACCAGAACCCCTTCACGTTTGACATCACCCTGCCTCGTCGGGAGCATTCCGTCGGCGTGGGGCACAGAGATTTCGATGTCAGCTTTGATCCCGGCCTGTCGGTCGAGGATGACCTGGCTCGTCGTGACTTCACCATCAATGCCATGGCCCTTGAGGTCGCCGGCGGTCCGGACGGCGAGGCCCTGGTGGATCCGCTCCACGGCATGGTGGATATGGAAAAGCGGCAGCTCCGCATGACCTCGCCGTCGTCCTTTGAAGAAGATCCGCTCCGCATGATGCGGGCCGTCCAGTTTGCCGCCCGATTCGAGTTCGTCATCGAGGCCGATACGTTTGCCGCGCTCCAGCGGCACGCCGGACTGATCACCAGTGTGTCGGCCGAGCGAATTGCCGAGGAAATCAACAAGTTGCTCACCCTGGCCGAGCGGCCGTCCGAGGGGTTTCGCCTGATGCAAACCTCCGGCCTGATGAAACACGTTCTGCCGGAGCTCGAAGTCTGTGTGGGGGTTGAGCAACCCGGCGGATTCCACGCGTATGATGTGTTTGAACATATCCTGCGGACGGTGGATGCCTGTCCGACCCGGTTGCGGTTACGTCTGGCCGCCCTGTTCCACGATGTCACCAAACCCCGAGCCAAACGTCCGAAAGAAGGCGGTGGTGCCACCTTCTACGGGCACGAGGTCACCGGGGCGCGGGTGGCCACCGAGGTCATGACTCGCCTGCGCTATCCCAAGGATATGATCAGGGACGTTTGTGTGCTGATCGAACGGCACATGTTCACCACCGGGGTAACGGACAAAGGACTGCGCCGTCTCGTCAGGCGTGTTGGCGTGGAGCTCATTTACGAACTGCTCGACCTTCGCCGGGCCGATGTCATCGCCCAGGGGATGGGGGGGACCACGGAGGATGTTGACGAGTTTGAGGCCAACATACGCGATGAGTTGCTGCGCAAGCCTCCTTTCGGTTACAGCGACCTGGCCCTGAACGGCGACGACATCATGGCGATGTTCAAACTCGCACCATCGCGGGAAGTCGGGGAGATACTGGATTACCTGATGGAAAAGGTTCTGGATAATCCTGAGGACAATACGCGCGACATACTCGAAACCTACGCAAGAGAATTCCATAAATCACAAATAGAAGCTAACGACATAGGAAGCTGCAAGGAAACCGACTGATGAAGATTCACGAGTATCAGGCCAAAGAGATTTTCGCCTCCGTTGGTATACCCGTCCCTCCGGGCGAGGTAGCCTCCGATCCGGGGACCGCGGAAGCAATCGCCGTTCGTTACAACAAACCGGTGATGGTGAAGTCACAGGTGCTGGTCGGCGGTCGTGGCAAAGCGGGTGGTGTGAAATACGCCGAAAGCCCGGAAGCCGCCCGCGTGCTGGCAACCAAGATTCTCGGCATGGACATTAAGGGCGAGACCGTGAACAAGGTATTGATCACGGAGGCGGTCGACATTCTTTCCGAGTCATACGTAGGCATCATTCTTGACCGCGCCACCCAGCGCCCGGTCATCATGGTGTCACCCGCCGGCGGCGTGGACATTGAGGAAGTCGCGGCCAAGACCCCCGAGAAGATCCATAAACTCGCGGTCGATCCGGTGGTTGGTCTCAAGCTGTTCCAGGCCCGCGATCTGGCCTACACGCTGTATCGTGACATCGGTCAGGTGCGCAAGTGCGCCGACATCCTGATGAAACTCTATGAAGCCTTCTGGAAGGTTGATGCCTCCCTGGTCGAAATCAATCCGCTGATCACCACTCCGGGCGGCGACGTGCTCGCTATCGATGCCAAGGTGAATATCGATGACAACGCGTTGTTCCGTCAGAAGGAAGTCGAAGCCATGCGCGACCTGGATGCCGAGGAAGCGTCCGAGGTCAAAGCCCGCGAGGCCGACCTGTCGTACGTCAAGCTCGACGGTTACATCGGTTGCTGTGTCAACGGTGCCGGTCTGGCCATGGCCACCATGGATCTCGTGAAACGCTACGGCGGCGATCCGGCCAACTTCCTGGATATCGGCGGCTCGTCCAACCCGCAGAAGGTTGTGACCGCCATGAGTATTATTCTCACCGATCCCAACGTTCGCGCCGTCCTGATCAACATCTTCGGCGGTATTACCCGCTGCGACGATGTGGCCACCGGCATCGTTCAGGCGTTTGAGGAATTCAAACCCACCGTTCCTGTCGTTGTCCGCCTTACCGGCACCAACGAAAAGGAAGGACAGAAGATCCTGGCCTCGTGCAAGCTGCCCTCTGCGGACACGCTTGATGAAGCAGTGAAAAAGGCGATCGAACTGGCCGGAAACGCGGCGTAACCGGCGTCCGGAGAAAAAAGGAAGATAGTATCATGGCGATATTCATCAACAAAAAGACTAAGCTGCTGGTGCAGGGGATTACGGGCCGCGACGGCTCTTTCCATGCCGAGCAAATGAAAAAGTACGGTACCGACGTGGTCGGCGGTGTGACCCCCGGCAAGGGCGGCACCAAGGTCGCCGGTATCCCGGTGTTTAATACCGTGTCCGAGGCCGTGAAGGCGACCAAAGCCAACACCTCGGTCATCTATGTGCCGCCGCCGTTTGCGGCCGATGCGATTCTCGAGGCGGCCGATGCCGGTATCAAACTGATCGTATGCGTCACCGAGGGTGTTCCGGCCAACGACATGATGAAAGTGGTTCCGTTTGTGAAAGAGCGCGGCGCCCGACTGATCGGTCCAAACTGCCCGGGACTTATCTCCACCGACATGTCGAAAGTAGGTATTTTGCCGGGTAACATCGTCAAGAAGGGGAGTGTTGGTGTTGTCTCTCGCTCCGGCACCCTTACGTACGAAGCCATCTGGGCTCTCACGCTGGCCGGCATGGGACAAACGACCTGTATCGGTATCGGTGGTGACCAGGTTATCGGCACCAATTTCATTGACGTGCTTGATGCCTTCCAGAATGACAAGGCTACCAAAGGTATCGTGATGATTGGTGAAATCGGCGGTTCCGACGAGGAAATGGCAGCCAGGTTCATCCAGAAGAACGTGACCAAGCCGGTAGTTGCCTTTATCGCCGGTCAGGCCGCCCCTCCCGGCAAACGCATGGGCCATGCCGGTGCGATTATATCCGGCGGATCGGGAACGGCTGCGGACAAAATCAAGGCCTTGAACAAGGTTGGCATCGCGGTGGCAGGTTCGCCGACCGAAATACCGGGACTGCTCAAGGAAGCCATGAAGAAGGCTTCGGCAAAAGCTGACAAAAAGGCCGTGAAGAAGTCCGCCACACAAGTCAAAAAGTCCGACAAAAAAGTCAAAAAGACCGACAAGAAGGACAAAAAGAGCACCAAGAAGGCAACAACCTCCAAAGCGAAGAAGAGATGACATTGCGCCGAGGGGTGCAACGCGAGTCTTTTTTGAGGATGCAACATGACTGATGCAGACACAACCGGCAAACCCGGCCCGCAGAGCAAGTACGACTACTCGAAGGGACCGGCGCCGCTGGAGATCAATATGACCTGGTGCAAGGCGTGCAATATCTGTATCGCTTTGTGCCCCAAGCAGGTTCTGGAACCCGATCGTAACGGCAAGCCCGTCCAGGCGCGTCCGGAAAACTGTACCCAGTGCACCCTGTGCTGGATACACTGCCCCGACTTTGCTATTACGTCTAACTATAAGTAGAGAGGTCTGAAATGCCAGCCAGAGAAAGAAAACTGTTGCAGGGTAATCAGGCCTGTGTGCACGGTGCGATTTACGCCGGTATGCGCTTTTTCGCAGGATACCCGATCACACCGTCAACCGAAGTGGCAGAAATGAGTGCTCGTCTGCTGCCGCGAATCGGGGGACGGTTCATCCAGATGGAAGATGAGATCGGATCTATTGCTGCGGTTGTAGGTGCGTCTATCTCCGGTCTCAAGTCTATGACCGCGACATCCGGGCCTGGCTACTCGTTGATGCTCGAGAATATCGGCTATGCGTACATGACCGAAACTCCATGTGTCATCGTCAACGTGCAGCGCGGTGGACCGTCAACCGGTTTGCCCACCAAAGTCAGTCAATCCGACACCATGCAGGCCAGATACGGCCCGCACGGTGACTATTGCGCTATCGCGGTTGCCCCGTCGACAGTCGCCGACACCGTCACCGAGACTATCCGTGCCTTCAACCTGGCGGAGCGGTTCCGGACGCCGGTGACGGTGTTGCTGGACGAGGTCATTGCCCACTCCCGCGAGTTGATCTACCTGCCGGAAGAGGGAGAACTGGAGATCTACAACCGGGTCAAGCCGACCGCCAGTCCCGAGGAGTTCGAGGCTTTTGCACTGACTCCCAACGGTGTGTCACCGATGCCGTCGTACGGTGAGGGATACCGGTACAATGTCACCGGTCTGACTCACGACACACACGGTTTCACTACGAACAGGGTCGATGAGATCCCGGTGAAACTGGAGAAACTGCGTCACAAGATCGCCGACTACACCGACGAGATCGAGAAGATCCGGGTGGAGCATATGGACGACGCCGAGGTCGCGATCATCGCCTACGGCTCCGCGGCCCGGGCCGCCCTGCAGGCCACCGATATCGCCCGCAAGGTGGGCGCGAAGGTTGGTGCGGTTCAGCTCTACAGTATCTGGCCGTTCCCGGACGCGAAGCTCAAGGAGCTCTGCGGCAGGTGCAAGAAGGTCATTGTGGCCGAACTGAACATGGGACAGCTCATAACCGAAATCGAACGCATAATGCCCGACAAACAGATCACGACCTTGCAGCGTTACGACGGAGAAATCCTCACGCCGTTGCAGGTTGTCAAAAAGATCGAGGAGGTGCTGTGATGGCTACGGCTGAAAAAGCTAAGCAAAAGTCCGATGTGACATTGCACTATCTCCGTCCGGGCAAGAAGTTCCCGAGCGTCTGGTGCCCCGGCTGCGGTAACGGTGTGGTGATGGGATCGCTGATCCGCGCTATCGACAACCTGGGCCTGTCGAAGGATGAAGTCGTGCTGGTTTCCGGAATCGGCTGCTCCAGTCGTTTACCGGTCTATCTGGACTTCAATTCGCTGCATACCACACACGGCCGGGCGCTGCCGTTTGCGACCGGTGCGAAGTTTGCCCAGCCGCATATGAAGGTTATCGTGATTACGGGTGACGGTGATGCGCTGGCTATCGGCGGCAATCACTTTATCCATGCCTGCCGCCGCAATATCGACATTACGGCTATCCTGATCAATAACCATATCTACGGTATGACCGGCGGGCAGGGATCGCCCACGACCCCGGGGGGAACCTTCTCCACCACCACGCCGTACGGCAATGTTGAGAAACATTTCGATCCGTGTTCACTGGCTGCGGCGGCGGGGGCGACCTTCGTAGCCCGGTCCACGGTTTATCACGAGCCCCAGCTCCAGAAGCTGATCGGTCAGGCCATCAGCCATCGTGGCTTCTCCCTGGTCGAGGCCATCTCCAACTGTCACACGTACTTTGGACGGCTCAATCGGAAGGGCGATGCGGTGGCCATGTTCGACGCGTTCAAGGAGCGGGCGGTGCCGGTCGGCAAAGCCTCCAAGATGACCGAGGAAGAACTCGAGGACAAGATCGTCACCGGAGTCATCCACAATGTCGAAAAGACCGAGTTCTGCGATGAATATCAGAAGGTGGTCGATGCTCACATGGGAGAGAAGTAATCATGGCAGCCAAACTGCTCGATAAAGTCGAGATCCCCAAGGATCGTTACGAAATGCGTCTCTCCGGATCCGGCGGCCAGGGCATGATTCTGGCGGCCGTGATCATGAGCGAGGCCATCGGCGGTGCCGACGAACGAAACGTGGTGCAGAGCCAGTCCTACGGTCCCGAGGCCCGGGGCGGAGCCTCCAAGGCCGATGTCGTGGTGTCCGAAAACGAAATCTACTACCCCAAGGCCATGAACCTGGATCTCCTCCTGGCCATGACCCAGGAGTCGCTGGATTCGTACTATCCCAACCTCAAGGAGGGCGGCACCCTGATCATCGACACAACGCTGGTTACCGACGTGCCGACCGACAACTACTTCGGTCTCCCGTTCACCCAGCTGGCCCGCGAGAAGGTCGGCATTATCATGGTGGCAAACGTCATTGCGCTTGCCGCTATCGCCGAACTGACCGGTGTGGTGACGCGTGAAGCGCTGACCAAGGCCGTGCTTGGACGGGCCCCCCGGGGAACGGAAGATAAAAACAGGAAGGCTCTTGAAATCGGTTTCGAAGAAGCCGCCAAGATCAAGAAGTGAAAGTGATCGTATGAACAGGACACTGTTGATTGTCAAGCCGGATGCGACCGACCGCAACCTGATAGGCCATGTTGTCAACCGGCTTGAGAAGGCCCGGTTCAAGGTGGTTGAGATGAGAATGCTCACGCTGACCGAGGAGCAGGCGCGCAAGTTCTACGCCGTTCACGAGGGCAAACCCTTCCTGAACGACCTCGTTGCGTTCATGACCTCGGGACGGGTAGTGCCCATGGTTCTGGAAAAGGAAAACGCTGTCGAGGATCTTCGCACGCTGATCGGCGCCACCAACCCGGCCAATGCCGCCTGTGGTACCATCCGCTCGGAGATCGCCCTCAACATAGAGAAAAACTCGGTACATGCCTCTGACTCCAATGAGAATGCTGCCATTGAGATAGCGTTCTTCTTTGAGTAATATCGGCGGCAGAGGACGCTGTCGGATATGGAGATCAGACTGGCATACGGCAACGCTGGAATTACGATTGATGTCCCTGAATGGGTCAGAATGGACCGGTTTGGTTTGACGAGTTCAGATCAATCGGTCACACGGGATACGCTCACTCGGGAGTTCACCGCCGGAGGCGGTCAACGCCTGATTGACTGTGCGGCACCGTTGATAGTCGTCAACGACGGTTATCGCCATACGCCCACAGCCGAGGTACTGGCGTGTATTGATGCCTGTGATCGCTCGGTGCTCGATCGGGCGGATTTCCTCGTGGCCACCGGCACCCATCCTGCCCCTACCGACAACCACCTGGCGACCATTTTCGGCGACCTGCTTGCTCGCGTGCGAGATCGCGTGACCTGGCATGATGCCAGGGATGTCGCTGCGATGGAGGTTGTTGGTTCCGACAGTTTCGGTGAAGCGGTGTATCTCAACCGGGCGATTTCAGGACACGACCTCGTGTATGTGATCGGGTCGGTTGAGCCGCATTACTTCGCCGGTTTCACCGGTGGGCGGAAATCGTTGTTCCCCGGTCTGACCGACCTGGCGACAATCGAGCGGAACCACAATCTGGCCAATTCACTCCGGGCGGCCCCCTTGAAACTTCAGGGCAACCCGGTTGCCGAGCACCTGCAGTC
>JAHIVM010000285.1 GCA_018816665.1 Candidatus Zixiibacteriota bacterium | reverse complement strand
CGGGTGCACGTCAACAGACTGGACCAACGATGTAACTGACACTTCCGATGAATCTGAAGTCGCAGCACCTGATTCCCACCACAGATGGCGGGTCACCAGAAAGGTCCCCATCAACCCAATCACCCCCGGTGCCCCACCGCTTGCGGTGGGAATTGATTCAGGTACGATCCGGGTGCACGTCAACAGACTGGACCAACGATGTAACTGACACTTCCGATGAATCTGAAGTCGCAGCACCTGATTCCCACCACAGATGGCGGGTCACCAGAAAGGTCCCCATCAACCCAATCACCCCCGGCGGGGCGGGCCAGCAGTGATTGTGAAAGGGGCAGACGAGGTCGCCGTCTGCCGCCCACAAATCCCCCACAAACAAGACCTTTTCCCGGGCCAGACTGGCTTTTCCCCGCCCCTACCGGTGATCAATACTGGGCTGCCGAGGCGTCTCAGGCTATATTTGAGAAACCTTCGCAGCGGTACGTTGTTTACACTGCTAAGAGTGATATTTGAGTACTTAATCTTCTGAGATACAGAGAGGAATCAACATGGCAACCTACAAATGCGAAAAATGTGGTATGGCGGTCAACGCCACCTGCGCCAAATGCGACGCTCCGCTTGTCAACAACTCGTTGAAACTGGATAACGGCGTTGAAGTCCAGATTTCCGAGTGCCCGAACGGACACGGCAAAATCAAGTCGCCGATGTGTTGCGGCCAGGACATGAGCTGCTCACTGAAATAGCCCTCATCAGCCGATCTGCAAAGCCACCCTGCCTGCAGGGTGGCTTTTTCGTGCCCTTTCACAATACACGGCGGGCCACCAGTTCGGTGTTCCCCCTCAAACAAGTCTGCGGGAGCCACCCGAATACACAGATCGGGTGCGGCAGGTCTCCGGGGCAGTAGATTGATGGGTGCAGTCGGTTCTCGATTGTGGCCCGGCAATATCCCCGGCCGGCCAAAACAGAGACCTGCCCTGAGGGGGAATGCCTGAGGCGTTGTTGGTGTATCCCCCTCAAACAAGTTTGAGGGGGCCACCCGGATACACAGATCGGGTGCGGCAGGTCTCCGGAGCAGTGGATTGACGGGTGCAGTCGGTTCTCGATTGTGCCCCGGCAATATCCCCGACCGGCCAAAAAAAGAGACCTGCCCTGAGGGGCTGTTTTTCAATGGCCTCTTCGCCCGCAGACTCGTACTATCGAGTAGAGTCCGATGCAACATTTCGAACGCGGGAGGTACCGTGAATAAGCAGATCATAGTCGCCGGATGTCTGGGCGCGATTGTCATGTTCGTCTGGCTGGTCGTGTCCTACACCATGCTGCCCTTGAGCGGGCGGCAGGAGATTCGCACTGTCGACGATCAACTGGAACTCCATGCCTTTCTCAAGGCACGGATAAGCGAACCGGGCAAATACGCCGTCCCCTACCTCGCCCCCGGTCAGGAGGCGTTGGTGTACGACAGCTACCGTGATGAACCGTTGTACGAAGTCACATACCAGGGTTATACGCACAACACGGTGCCGGGCTTTCTGACCATAGGTATGTTCGGTTTTCTGTTCGCCCCGCTGCTCGCAGCCGGTTTGCTGGCCCACGCCGCTCCCGGCGTATTGCAGACGTACGGCCGACGGGTCCTGTATGTTGTGATTTTGGGACTGTTCCTCAGTTTCGGGAGCGACTGGCTGCGAGGGCTCACCGGCGAGCACACCACCGGCATGATCCTGCGGGCATCGGTGAACCAGGTAATCACCTGGGCCCTGGTCGGCGCCGTACTGGCCTGGCGTATCAAACCAAAGTGATTGATTGACTCCGGTCGATCATGGTATCGTGTACCCGCGGGCCTGCCCTGTGGGTTCTTGCGAGGCGGAAAGGTTTACTTACTGTGCCGGTCACCCGGCCAACCTGAGGTTTGCGCGTGAAGAGAATACTGGTCCTCAACCTCATCGGCTTGCTGATCATGGGCAGCGTGTCGTTCGTTCATGCGGAGGAGTCCGACATGGTATCAATCAACGATCTGGACTGGCTGGTTGGACACTGGGTCGGCGACGGTTTCGGCGGTGTGTGCGAGGAGACCTGGAACCCCGTCTCCGGCGGGACGATGCTTGGGATGTTCAAGCTGACGGTTGACAATCAGGTGCGGTTCTACGAGATCATCACAATAACACCGGACTCCACCGGGCCCCTGATGAAAGTCAAGCACTTCAATCCTGACCTGACCGGCTGGGAAGAAAAGGACGAATCGGTGGTATTTCCGTTTGTGTCGGGCGGCAATCGCCGGGCGCAATTCGGAGGGCTCACGTACGAGCGCACCGATGACTCCTCATTGTCTATCACGGTAACCATTAGCCACAAAGACGGCACGACCTCGCAGCAGATTATCAACTGCAAGAAGATGGACGACTAGATCCTGAGCCGCCGATGTGATCACAAACACGCCGCCGGATCGGCAAATGTGATGAACAGGTAATCAATCAGGGCGGTGAGATCTCCGATATCGACATCCGCGACACCATCGACATTCGCCTCATGGGGACACCCGGGAGACACGAATGTGATGAACAGGAACTCTATTAGCGCGGTCAAATCACCGATATCAATCACATCCTCGCTGTCGCCGTCGACATTACCTGTCAGACCAACGCAGCAGCAGGCATCCCCCACACCATCTCCATCTGTATCCTCCTGCCCGGGATTGTATGTGTTTGAGCAGTTGTCAACGTCCCCGCACAATAGATCCCCATCGCCATCGTCATAAGGATCGGCCGGACAAACGTCACACGAATCGCCGATCCCATCGCTATCATGGTCGGCCTGCACAGGGTTGTACTTGTTTGGACAATTGTCTCCCGGGCAAGTGTTCCCTCCTCCGGGGACATCCGCATAGCCATCCAAATCGGTATCAGCACAGGTACCGAGGACAAAACCCTCATTGGCATCGGATGCGCCCGCACCCATCTCGTGGGCACCGCCGACTATGAACACGGTATCTCCAACCAGGGCAGCGGCCGTACCGTGGCGTCCTGTGAGCATGGGCGTCAGACTTCGCCAGGTCTGGGTCACCGGGTCATACTCCTCGGACTCATCGTAAATATCCGGAATCTCGCCGCCGAACGTGTACAGTTTGCCGTCGAGACAATCGGCTGCCAGGGCGCTGCGTGGGGTGAGCATGTCAGGTAACGAATACCATGTGTCCGACCCCGGCGCGTAGGCTTCCAATACGCCGATAAGTGTGAGCGACTCGCCCCAATAGCCGATTCTCCCCCCAACTACGTAAATCAACGAGTCAAGCACTGCCACTCCGGAATGATGTCTGGCGGTAGGCATAGTGGTTACCTCAGTCCAGACATCCTGGGTCGGATCGTACATCTCCACGCTGGCCAGGTCGTCGCCGAAGGCGTTATTACCGCCAAACACATAGATCCTGTCGTCAAACGCAACGCCACTGTGCTCGCCGCGTGACCGATTTAGCGATGCCACCGCTATCCATTCATTGATCGCCGGGTCATACATCCAGACGTCAGCCGAAGCGATCCACGGCAGCGAGGGACCCGTGTACCCTCCGATAGCGTACAACTTCCCGTCGAGCGGTACGGTCAGACAATGATGTCGGGGCGCCGGCAGCGCGGCGGCGGTGTCCCACGTACCAGCTTCAGGATCGTACACAAAAACATCGGCGCTGACCGCAAGACTGGAGGTATACCCTCCGACAACGTAGACTTTTCCTTCCAGGACGGAGGGGTATATTTCCTGCCTGGCTTCCGGCAAGGGAGTGCGGTCAATCCAGTAGCCGTCATGGGCGTGGGTTCGAGTAACCAGGCAGATCAGCAGCAGTAGTCCCATGAAACACGAAAACCGTCTCACTGTTCTATTCTCCATTCTCTATTCAGTGTACTGCTCGGCCAGCATGCCTCATTACCCGGAATGTTCCAATTCTGAGGGCTGGATTGTTGGGGATGCGATGTGAACTCAGATACTGTCGATGCAGAACCTCCCGATAGCTACGTTACGATTATACGGTCGTTGAGATTCCAAAAAATTGTCACGAAAAAAGAGAATTCCGGATAATCGCACCACAAAACGTTTCTGTGTGAGCAATTGACCGCGACACCAGATCTTGCTCCCAGGAAGCAAATGGCATTGACTGGTCCTACGGCTTCCTGCGACAATTGAACCAATCCGCGTGCCAGTTCACGATAGAACATGTCGCTTCCGGGGAAATCATCGGCATGATGGGACTGAAGCAAATCAACCGGGTTGATTCCAATGCGGAAGTCGAATATTGGATCGGAAGGAGGTTATGGCGGCTGGGAATCGGCACCGAGGCTCTACAATTGCTCCTCGACTACGCATTCGGTCCGGTGCGATTACATCGCGTGTATGCCATCGTGCACGAGCAGAATATCAGCTCGGTGGCCCTGCTGGAGAAATCCAAGTTTACGCGAGAAGCAACCTGGCGCCTGGGCGGCAAACCGGGGGAAGGTATCACGATGTCCACGGTTACGGCATACTGAATGAGGAATACCGGCATCGTTGACAACTTTGACACCCGGCGATTGCGTCGCATTCGTTCGCTTCCCGCCTCTAAACTGGTCAAATCAGCCTTTCTTTGCGTCATTTTGTCGCGCTAACTTCGCTGCCCTATTGACTACTTTTTAGACCATGTTTATCTTATAGCATCACATTGTACTCACGGAGGGATCTATCATGCGATTTCTGGTGATCATGGCTCTTGGGGTGGGGCTGTGTTTTGTTCTCGGCTGCAGTAACGAACATTGTGCCAGTTGCCCGGACACTGAGCCTGTAAGTCCGGCCGGTGTGGCATACTCGCCTGTCGGCTACTGGGTAGCCTCCGTATGCGAGGGCATGCCTATCGACGATGATTCGCTGCAACACACCATCACGCTTCGTGCCGACGGTTCCTATACGGAATTTGACTGCCTTGAGTCTACCCGGGTAGTAAATGGCACATACGAGCTGGACGGCAGCCGGTTGAAGTTGACGCCCTGCGATGCTCCGAACTGCGGCACTGCAACCTGGTGCTGCGATCTGCAGGCGGCCGACATGATCCTGCGACATCACGATTGCGATCTGAATCCGGCCTGGGTATACAACCGGTCAACAGTCAATTGAGCCAATCGTTCGCTTGTTCGAGTCCCGGGATAAGTTACGCAGGTGCCCCGGGGCGAGGCCAGGTCTCGCCCCGGGGCCACGCTTTTTTTTGTTTCCCCGTCGTCCGGCTTATCACTAAGATGGCACGATCATGAACAATCATCCGAACGCTCTTGTCGTGGGCAATTCCGACGGTATAGGTCTCGGCCTCACTTATCGATTGCTTGGTCTTGGCTGGCACGTGCACGGCATCTCCCGCAGTACCAGTCCGGTCTCTCACGAGTGCTACACGCACACGGTCACCGATGTTCTCGCCGCCGATTTCACTCCTGCTCTGACAAGGGTTTGTGCCACGGCTCCGGATCTCTGTGTCTATTGCGTAGGTATCGGTGAGCAGTTTGATACCGGGAACATGTCTCAGGAGACACACATCATGCAGGTCAACCTGATGGCTGCCATGGCAGTGCTTGAGGTCGTGGTCCCCGCCATGGTCGACCGCAGACGGGGACACATCATCGTGCTCACGAGCATCGCCGATGACCTGATTTCGGCGGAAGCACCGAGCTATTCTGCCTCCAAGGCCGGGTTGACATCGTACACCGAGGGACTAGCCCTGGCGCTGCGCCCGCGCGGTGTGGCGGTAACCAATCTCCGTTTTGGCTTTGTGGACACCAAGATGGCCAAGGGTGATCGCAAGCCGTTCATGATGACGGTTGACAGGGCGGTTGAGCACCTGCTGACCTGTATTGAGAAGCGTCCGATCCGTTTCACCCGCCCCCGTGTCATGGGTTGCATTGTGGCGGCGGTGCGCTGTCTCACCCGCATCCGCATGCGCTTCATGCGCGGTTAGTAGATTCGCGCCGGACCGGAGATGCCTTTAGGAGGTGGGTGATGCTACCGCAGAAGGAGCATCTTGCGCGAGTGTTTCCGATCGCCCACACGAATCTGATACAGATACGCACCTGATGCGACCGTTCGTCCCCCCTGGTCAGTTCCGTCCCATACAAAACTATTGACCCCGGCCGGCCGGGACTCGTCACAGATAGTCCGAACCAGGCGGCCCAGGGCGTCAAATACCTGCAGACGCACGGTAGCTCGAACGGGCAGCACGTATTCAATCGTCGTACTCGGGTTGAACGGATTAGGGTAATTCTGTCGCAGGATAAGCCTGCCGGGCAAGGTCTGATTGGCATCAGTAATGTCCGTAGCTGGCTCGATATTGCCACCGTAAGCCCCCATGTCCGAACGGGACGTCCCCAGCCCCTGCTGACAGCCGACATATAAATCGATGTAGTCTGGATGACCGGCATCGATGCACGGGGAGTCAACTGAATCACCGCATGCCACGGACATCAGATGAAAGTCTCCGGCAGCAGGATTCCGAAACAACGGCTCCTGTTCCATGATGTCGATTCCGCCGGCAAAGCCGCCCTCGATATCGCAGTACAGCACGTCCGCAGCAACATTCCCGGAGACGTCGTTACCCCACACGATGCAATTGACAACGGTCGGGGTGGCCAGGTCCCACCAAATGCCCATGTCTCCGTTATTAACGATAGTGTTGTTGATGACCAGCGGTGATGAGCCGTCCCAGATATCCATCCCATCGCCCATTCCAACCGCCTCATTCTGGTACATCACGTTGAAGCAGATTGTCGGCGCAGAGTACATGCCGCAACTGATGGCACCGCCATATCGCGAGGAATTCCCAAGGAACGTGTTGCCCCCTATGACTCCTGTTGAGTTCAACAAACACAATCCGCCGCCGACATTCTGACTGCTGTTATAGGCAATCGTGTTGTCCCGGACGTCGAGATCACAGGATTCACTGAAAATACCACCGGCGTAGTTGTGACTGAAACCGAGGTATGAGTTATCACGGATGACGTTGTTGACTATTGTTGCATGGGAATCGCGGCAGTAGATGCCGGCGCCGTAACCGACGCTGTCGCGGGCATCAAACTGATTGTCGACGATGAGGTTGTGGGCGATGGTCGGACTGGCGGAGGAGCAGTGAATTCCTCCCCCCCGCACAGCAAGTCCGTTACGAATGGTGAACCCGACAAGGGCCGCATCCGACGTCTCACCTAGAAGAAACGTGACGACGGACCCCAGGGCATTCCCATCGATGATCGTCTGAGCTATGACGCCGGTATCCCCGGTAGTCAAATACAACGATCCGACAACAATATCCAACCCGGCGAAGTTCACGTTTTCAACATACACGCCGGGCTGTACCAGAACGGTGTCGCCGACCGCGGAAGAGTGGATGGCGGCCTGAATTGTGGGCTCCTGCGAAGGTACGTTTATCGTAGTACCCCGGGCCGGAGACGATGATAGACCAATGACCAGGCCAATCGCCGTCCATATTGCAGAAGTATTGGCACCGCGGATTGACATATGGTAATAGACGCCTTGAGCTCCTTTTTGTCAAGTGCGACCGCATGAGAGTGCACATGTATCCACTTCTGACAAAAACAAGCCCACCCCCGTTCAGGAGTGGGCCTGGTCATGCCTGTTTTCTATCGGGCCGGACTATCGAAGATCCCGGATAGCATCGCTGGTTTCGGGGACAATCCGCATGCCCGGCTGACGAGTCGGGGAGGCCGCCGGCGGTTCCGACAGCGTCCAGTTCTCCGGATTCGTCGGATCACCACTGGTGTAGTCGATTCGGTAGTAATACTCCAACACGTAGTAACCGTCCCATTCAGGTGTCCAGTAGTCAATGTACCCATAGATGTCATACACGCCGGCCGATGGACTCTGGACATCGCTCTGGAAAGGATTCAGATACAACACCCATCCGTCGGTGTAGCCAAACTCTGAATTGATAAACTGGATCACTTCGCTGTTGGCGTAGTACTGAAGCGCCGCCATCGCCAGGTATTCGTTTGGATCGCATTGCAGAGTAGTCACCGTATCGACGATCGTAACGGTCGTAGTATCATAGTGATGCTGGATGGTCGTGACGGTGTCGACACTGAACACGGTATCGATTATCGTGGTCACCTGTACCACCGTGTCATGGACGGTAATCGTCACCGTGTCGGTGTTGTTGATGATGGTTGAGTCGCTGGTATACACCGTGTCGATCCGAACCTGGAATACGGTATCCGGGGGCAAGGTGATATACTCCGTCTCCGAGATATACTCGGTTGACTCGACAATCTTCTCTTTCTCGCAGGCACTGATGGCAAAAATCAGGGCCGTGAGGGCGATCAGGGTCAGAACCAGTGTTTTCCCGTTCATACGCGTCTCCGTCGGGCAAAGGGGCTTTTATCTGCCCTCTACCCTGCAAGAGTCGGGCCAATCTGCATGGATTCCGCCATTTGAGCCTAACACGCACCGGTCCAGCAACTTGACAGTCATGTATGGGGAATCGCCCATTGTCAACCGACGACACGATTGGGCATCAGGATGCAGAGTATAGCCGGGACACGACGGGAATCATGGCAGGAGCGGCTCGAATGACGGCGCCTTACTCGTATCGCAGCGCTTTCACCGGATTGGCCCGGGCCGCCTTGAACACCTGCCAGCTTACCGTCAACAGAGCGATCACCAGGGTGGCACCACTGGCCAGCACAAAGGTCACGGCCCCTGGATTGGTCCGATAGGCAAACCCGTCCAGCCAGCGATTCATCGCAAAAAACGCTATTGGCCAGGCGATCGCACTGGCGATGAGCAGAAGCATCACCAGCTCGCGCGTCAGCAAACCGGCGATACTGAACACGGAAGCACCCAGGACCTTCCGCACACCTATTTCCTTGGTCATCTGGGCAACGCTGTAAGATGACAGTCCGAAAATGCCCATACCGATGATGACAATGGCCAGGAGTGTGAACAAACCGTAGACCCGTCCAAACAGTTCATCGGATGCATACTGCTGATTGTAGTAGTCATCGAGGAAGAAATAGGTGAAGGCATTCCCGGGCCAGAAATCATCGTATTGCTCCTTCACCGCCCGGACAGTCTCCTCGACATGATCCGCACTGGTTCTGATTGCTATTGATCCCAGCGCCCCCCGGCCATACGGTGCAAAACGAAAGATATGCGGTTCGTATGCCTCTTTCAGCGACTGCTGATGGTAGTCCTTCAAGACGCCCACTATCGTGAAGATTTCCTCCCAATAGTCCACCTGCTGACCGATCGCGCTTTCGGGGCTGTCAAAGCCCATGAATCTCGCAGCCGTTTCGTTGAGAATGAGTGCTTTGTCATCGGAAGGAAAATCCCGGGAGAAGTTCCGCCCGGCGGCAAACTCCAGATCAAATACACCGGCGAACTCGTAGTCTATGCCGACGATCTGGTAGTTTTTGCTCTGACTGACATCCTCCCCCGCTTTGTGGATACCGCCTGCGTCCCAGTACACCTGCCGGCCGGGCACTTCCGTCACATGAGTCATCCTGGCGATATCGTCACGCTGCAGCAGGGTCTCCCGAAAGGTCTCGAATTTCGAACCGTAGGACTCGTCCCGAACCCTGGGTGCCTTGACTACGAGTGTCTGCTGCATATCAAAGCCGAGATCCTGATTGCGCATGAACGAGATTTGCCGCGAGACGGTCAGGGTCGCAATGATCAGCACCAAACCAACCCCAAACTGGAACACGACCAGGGACTTGCGCAGCGTAATACCGCGCGCTGAGGTCCACAGTCGACCCTTAAGCACTTCAGACGGACGGAACGAGGATAATGCCATGACGGGGTACAGGCCGGAGAGAAACACGCCCACCACAAACATCGCACCCAGCGTAAGCGGAAACCAGGTCTGCGACCAGAGCGGCAGATCAGCGGGCAGGCCGGTCATGGTATGGAACGCCGGCAGCAGGAGTGTCACCGCCGCTGCCGTAACTGCCAGAGCGATGCCATTCGTCACAATGATCTCCGTAAAGAACTGCACGGTCAGTTGCGTCCGCGATGCCCCGACTACCTTGCGCATGCCCACCTCCCGCGCCCGCCGCAACGATCCGGCAGTGGAGAGATTCACAAAATTGACCCAGGCCATGATCATGATGAAGGCGGCGACAAGGGACAGCACCCTGACTGAATCGGCATTGCCGTTGGGCTCGTATTCCTGCATGAAGTGGGAAGTCAGGTGAATATCGGTCAGCGGCTGCATTTTGAGATCAATGGTCATGTTGTAATCTTTGAGCCAGGGACATTCCGCCTCCACCAACGAGAGCAGTCTTTTCTCGAACGCCCGCGGATCCGTGCCGGGGGCGGTCAGAAGATACGTGTACGAGCCCGTATGCCCCCAGGCCTCGGTGTAGTCGGTCCCGAGCCTTGCCACCAGATTCTCCCACGGCAGCAGGAAATCAAATTTGAGGTGCGAGTTGCCGGGGATATTCTCGAAAACGCCGGTAACCGTGTAGTCGGCTTTTCTGTCCAGGCTCAGGGTCTGGCCGATCGGATCCTCATCCCCAAAGTACCGTTTCGCTGTCGCCTGAGAGATAAACATCGTATTCGGTCGGCGTATGCCGTTCAGTGGATCGCCCGTGATCATCCTGAACTTTAGAATATCCAGAAACTCCGGCTCGGCAAAAAACATACGTTCTTCCAGGTACGAATCATCGTTGCGTGAGACCGATGCCCGGTAGTTGAAGATACGGGCGATGTTCTCTACCTCGGGGTAGGCGCCCCGAATGCGCGCAGCCGCGGGGGGACAACACGAGGCGAATCGAACTGACTCACCTGCCTCGTCGGTACGTTCGTAACGCAGTCGATAGATGCGATCGCTGTTGGCGTGGAACCGATCAAAGCTTCTTTCGAAGTTTACGTAGTGCAGAATCATCACGCAGGCGGTCATACCGATGACCAGCCCGAGTATGTTGATCGCCGAAAATACTGCGGATCGTTTGAGATTGCGAAATGCTACCAGAAGATAATTCCTGAACACACCCTGCTCCCGTTCCTGTCCGTGGAGGACTATACCACCCGGAGATACTTACCGTCGCTGTTTGCGGTTGGCCGCCTGTTCCCTACCGGTACGAATTAGCAAGGGCGGCGATTCACTTTTTTTGTGACTGGAAGAAGATAGGGAAAGGCGTGCCCGGTGGCGCGGCGACGACTACTTCGTCAGGTCCGGCCCCGAAAGGCTTTTTCTACCACCCAACTCAGTTCCATGAACACGCGGTTGCTATGAGTCAGGGTGTGTTCCCCCAGTTCGCCGCGCAGGAAGTCAAGAATAACCCCCACCGGCGCAAACCACCCGGGCCGTCCGGCAACGTCTTCCAACCGGTCCGCCACAGCCCGATCCACCGCATCGTCGTGACAGAACCCCTTGCCGAAGTGCGTATACACTATGCAAAGCCCCCCGGCCTCTTCCAATCGCTCGAGATTCGGGCGACGTAGCAGTTTCACGAACGACTCACGATTGGAACCGTCTGAAGCATGGTACCAGAAATTCACCCAGGGTCGATTGGGGTCATGGTACGGCAGCACCGGATAGATCCGGCGGACATCGATTTCATCGTAGTGGAAATCCCTGACATAACTCACGTGTTTTTTGGCGATATCGCCCCAGAAGTACGGCGAGCCTTCCACATGTCCCTCAAAATCCCACTTCTGAAACAGACGATATAGACCCCGCAACGGTCCAAAACTCAGTTTGTCACGTCCGCTGTACAGGTTCTCACGGTTCTTGAAATGGTTGACATGGCACCGGGGATACCGTCCCAGGACATCCCGGAATTTCATCAGCGCCGCTTCCGTTTCCTTCCGTCGGGCGTCGCCGCCCCGGGCTCCGTGAAACCCGATTTCGAAACCTTTGCCTTGCAGATCGAGCAGGAACTCCCGGTACTCGGGGTCGGCCAGACTGTCGCCCCGGTTGTCAATCTCCCCGGGCTCAAGAGTGGGTACGACCCAGGCCGTTTTGGTGATCGGCATATTGAGCCGGTGCAGGAGGGAGTATATCGGAAGGATGTTCTCCAGGGTCGATTGATCGGTGTCATCGACTACCGTAAAAGCGAACCTCTTTCCGTTCGGCCAGACCACCGCCCGATGTTCCGGGGGGCGCAACAGGGCAGCCAGTATTCGTCTGCTGAAATCGATAATCATGCTACTCTGGTTCTACGTCACAATCCCGAGTCGGGAGGGGACTATTTTCCGCTTATTTTTCGCGACACCTGGCGTGCCGTTTCGCCAATGAGACCCCAGCCAACGCCGATATGGATCGCCGCGAACGTAAACGGCAGCACCGGCAGAAACTTCCAGCCCTTGCGGGCGGCTGTCGCAATTGACACGAGGATATTCAGCACCGCGTAAAAACCATATAACCCCACGGCCAGCCACAGAGCCTGCGGCACCGCCAGCGACAACAACAGCAGCGCCGGCAATCCGGCCACAAAAGCTGCCGGAATAATCGCGGCCAGGGAGAAGGCCTCAGGATGTTTGCGTACCAGCCGGCAACGACCGATACCGTATCGTTTCATCTGGTGGAAAAGTTTGCCGATCGTGTCCCGGGGGTAGTAGTATACAATCAATTCGGGAGCCGTGAAGGACTTGTACCCGGCCTTGCCGAGCCGGTAATTAAACTCGAAATCCTCAGCGGCGTCAAATTCCTCGTCAAAATATCCGACCGCCCCGATCGCCTCCCGGCGATAGTATGTCCCGGTGCTTTCGGGTGCGCAGTACCGGCTTGCCTCCGTAAATCCGGTGGACCCCAGACCGTGACCAAAAGCAGACCGTCGCGCCAGCGCGACTGCCTGCTGGTAGTAGCTGATTCCGGGAATATTCTGAAAACCGGGCCGGCTAAGCACGGAAACGTCTTTTTCGTACATCAGGCGAGCGACGTTTTTCAGCAGGCAGCGATTATCAATGTACACGTGGCCGTCAATGTACAGGACGATGTCGCCGGTAGCCTGTTTTGCTCCCACGTTGCGAGCGGCCGATGACAACCGTTTCGGGTTGTTGTGCAGTTTGATGCGGTCGTCTCCGGCGGCCAGTCCCCTGACAATCTCAACCGTCCGATCATCCGACTCGCCGTCGACCACAAGAATCTCAACCTTGTCGGCCGGATAGTCCTGCTCCCGGATATAGGTGATTGTCTGTTCGATGTACGGCTCCTCGTTGCGTATAGGCACAACTACCGACATAACCGGCCATTCGGCAAGTTCACCGCAATCATCGTTCGACCGTATGTCCTGCTTTTCGAAAGACAAACCTGTGGCTCCAGTTATCCTGTTTTCGTCGACGGATTCTCCCGGATTGTGTCCGGACAACCCGATTCAACACCGCGGCACATATTGAAAAACACCACCGCGTGCCCTGACACGGTGGTTCCATTCCCTGCATCGTGGGTCTAATCTGCCTCCAACAATGCCTTTTGTCAAGTGGCAGGCGGCCCGGGAAGCTCAGTCGGTCTCCGACTCCGTCAATTCCTCGTACAGCGCCGTGACTGCTCCGGCGGGATCCTTAATGACACAATAGCGGGCGGTGTCGCTCATTGTTTTGGGACCGACCAACACCTTTCCTCCAAGTTTCTTACAGGCGGCTATGCTCTCATCAAGATCCTCAACCGTGATGTATATCAGCCACTGGGCCGGCAGATTGGCGTTAACACCACGGGCATGACAGACTCCCGCAATAGGGAATTCACTGTTCTCCGGCAGCATGGAATAATCATTGTAACTGCCCATTGACACGGGGGAATGGTCCCAGCCCACCACCGCGCTATAGAAATCCCGAATCGACTCAGCGTCCTTCACCGTCAGGTCGATCCAGGTGACAATTCCGAATTGCGGCATATCTTCACTCATGGGTTCCCACCACCTTTCTGTTTTCTTTTCTGTTTTCGCGCCAGCGCCTTTTTGATATAGGCGACGGCATCAGGAGTTTTGCAAGAGGTCTCTCCGTGATCAACCTCCACGTGTCCAATGCGCCGAGCTGTCTCCGCAGCCGCTGTGCCCAGATGCGGCCGGAAGACTCCAATGGCAATCACGGCATTGTTCATGGCATGGCGGGCTCGGTTGGGAGACTCGTGAATTTCGGATTCGATACGTGCCAGCAACTCGATGCAATCGTCATCGGATATCTCGGCACCGTCTTTGAGCGCCGACGCCAGCGCCGAATAGCCGGTTGCGCGCACAAATTCCCGTCCGGACTTGATCCATTTCATAATCCGTCCGCGAACATGGGT
>JAHIVM010000284.1 GCA_018816665.1 Candidatus Zixiibacteriota bacterium | reverse complement strand
CCTGCTTCTTGTGGACGGATTTGGAACCCTCAGGCCCGACTACATGGTTCCCGTATCCGGAGTTCTCGGTGCAGGATGGTACCGGCGCTGGCTGGGCACGGCATACTTGGTGTTCAACGAAGATGTTGGATTGGCGTATCAGAAGATCGAGTGATGCTGGTGCCATGCCGACTACAGCGGACCACAAACACAGTCAAGTCCGCTTGACTGTGTCTTCTGGGGGAATCTAAAACTGCTCCACAAAGACATCCTCAAGAAAACTTGAGAATGGCACCCCGATTACTCGCCCCTGGTTGTTCCCAATGGACATGGCTCCCGTGCCGTGCCGTCGCGTGCCTTCACGTGACGGCTGCTTGCCATCTCTGCCGCAGTCAGGTGAGACACCTGACTGCACGAGGAGCTATACATCGGATGCGGCGGTTTCGAAGACGGAACCGCCCTACATATGGTCCCACGACTGAAGTCGTGGGGTACCCGTCATTCACCCGGGGCACCGTACCGAAGCTTCTTTAGTCCCGGCAAGATTCGTCCCTGTCTTATGTACCGACGGAGCAGCACATTTGACGCAACCATGACGATAAGGACCAGCCCAATGAAAGGGATCGCCAGCCACCAGATGTCTGCGGGGCGGCCAAGCGCAATGAGCGTTCGAGTCGTATCCTCCGGCTGGCTCCAGTGAGCGGTCAGGAAGTAGTCGCCCGGTGAATCTATGCGAAACTCCGCAAAAGATTTGCCCTCAAGGCCGGGGAAGCTGTAAGTGAATGTCATAGAGACTGGCGAAACCTGGATGGCCCTGCCTGTCCTGCTGTCCTTCAGGGACACTCGGATGTCTTCACTGAACTTGCCTCTCAGCAGTTCACCCTTGCTCATCCGGGACTTGTATTCGTGGTATATACTGTACACGCCCGGGTCAGAGAAGTGAACAGAATGAGCGCCCGGGACTTCCAAGCTCGGCCGGGGTGGCAACGGGAAGCCAAACGTCAATGTATAGACTAGGGCATAGATCAAGCCTATGGCGAGGGCTGGTATCGAGGCAATTGTATCTACGCAACACCCGTACACCTGTCTTTTGAAGCTAAGCAAAATCATGTCGTGTGGGATCCCGTATTACCAACAATGTGCCCTGTCCCTGATAGTTGTGTCCTCACGTAACGGCTGCTTGACGTCTTTGCCGCAGTCAGGTGAGCCACCTGACTGCACGAGGAGTTTTACATCGGATGCGGCGGTTTCGAAGACGGAACCGCCCTACATATGGTCCCACGACTGAAGTCGC
This sequence comes from Candidatus Zixiibacteriota bacterium, assembly GCA_018816665.1. Taxonomy (GTDB): domain Bacteria; phylum Zixibacteria; class MSB-5A5; order GN15; family FEB-12; genus JAHIVM01. The sequence continues at coordinate 5,068 of JAHIVM010000284.1, read as the reverse complement.
GGGGTGCCGGAGTCGGGCCACCTGACAACAAAGCCGCCGCATGTTACCACGCAGCGGCTTGATTGAAATCTGATTCATCGCCCGATTCTACAGCCCCAAAGCCTCGTTGATCTTCTCCAGTAAACCGTCGCGGTCGATAGGCTTGTCAAAGACGGCAAACGGTTTGGGAATCGCCAAATGACGGCCCGGCAAGCCCGAGATCACGATAACCGGTACCTGATCGGAATCGTCCTCGCGACGAATCTTGCGGTAGAAGTCCGTACCCGTATTCTTGGGCATCTGCAGATCCAATGTCACCAGGTCCGGCTTCTCTTTTTTCCAGAGTTCGATGGCATCGTTGCCGTTAGTGGCCGATACGGTTTCAAAGCCGTTTTTCTGCAAAAACGTCTCAAGAAGAGTCCGGATGTCCTCTTCGTCATCAACGATCATAATCTTTTTGCTCATACAGTCCTCGCCGCGAGTGAAATCTCATCTCCTGTCTAACGATAATACGTGACTCGATCCGGTTCAACAAGAAATCCGGCGACAAAGACAAAACGGGCAATGTTACAGGTCAGGCCCGGGACGGGGGGAAGGTCGCCCGGAAGGAGGTACCCTCGCCGGGGTTGGACAAAAACGAAATCACGCCGCCGTGCTCCTCAACCACTTTCTGAGCCACCAGCAGGCCCAGGCCGGTGCCCTCGCGGCCTTTGGTCGAGAAAAACTCCTCAAACAGGCTCTCGCCAACATGTCCGGGGATACCGGAGCCGTTGTCCTCGACCTCAAACACATGAGCGCCATCGTCTTCGCACCGACCGCGAATGGTGACATGGTAGTGTTCCCGCCCCTCGGTAGCATCGTTGCGGCAGGCCTCAAACGCATTGGTCACCAGGTTGGTGAGCAGGCTGTGCAGGGCCTCGGGGTCGAACCGTCCCTCGGGCAGGGAATCCGGCATGTCCAGGATCAGCTCGATATTATCTCTTTGAGCGCGCCCGGTGAAGAGCTCATGCACACTGACTACGGTGGGGGCGGGGTCGATCTGCTGGAAGGCCATCTCGCGCTCTTTGGAGCAGTAGAGCAGGTCCTTGACGATCCGCGAGACATTGGCCACGTTGCGTTCGATCATCTGCCAGCCCTTGCGAGTGAGCGCCTCATCGTTGTCTTCCCACCCGGTGTTCATGACAAAAATGCCGCCCTCAAGACCGCTGAGGATATTTTTGATCCGGTGGGCCATGATGGCTATCGTTTTGCCCATGTAGGTCAACTCGGCCTGGAGTTTTTTGACCTCAGTGATATCCGTAGCCATTTCCATGACCTCGGTCAGCTCGCCGCTTTCATCGTAGATAGGAGAAGAGTAAATGATCAACCGGGCCTCGGTGCCATCGGGTCTGATCACGGTTTTTTCGCTGCTGTGGATTTTGCCGTCGTTGAGCGTGTGCAAAACCAGACATTCCGGGCACACTGTTTCACGGTCGTGATAGACCTGGTAGCAGCGATCGCCGGTGCGATCCCCAAACACTTCCTTGAAGAGACTGTTGACCCGGATGATTTTCAGATCCTTGTTCAGAACGGATATGTAACAGGGGACCCGCTCGAACAGGTCGCGATATTCTTTGCGGCTGGCCTCGATCTCGTTCTGCAGTTGTTTGATCTGGGTGATGTCGGTGGACATTTCCATCACGCCGACAATATCGCCTCTTTCGTTTTTGACCGGCGTGGTGTACACAATCATCTGGGCGGTGGAACCATCCTGCAGGGTCACCGTCTCTTCTTTGGTGTGCGTCTGGCCGTCATCGAACGTGCGGAGCACCGGGCAGTCGGGACAGGCCTTATCGGAGCCTTTGTAGGCCCGGAAACAGAGTTCACCCTGGGCGGAACCGAAAGCTTTGCGGAACTGGTCGTTGGTGCGGATGATGCGCAGGTTGCGGTCCTGGATAGTCAGGTAGCAGGGGACCTGCTGGAAAAATCGATCGATACCCGGGAAATCCAGGGCCGCATACGACTGACGGACCCGATTGGCGGCAAGCCCGAGCAATAGGATAATCAACAACACAACCAGGCCGAACGCCCAGGTGGGCAGGGTCAGGGCAGCGGCCAGAATCACAGTCGACAGCAGGATCGCAACCAGGACAACTCGCCAGACCGACGAAATCATCCAGATATAGGCCTGCGACAGCGTGTGAGTGTTGATACCAAACAAATCGGCCTACTCTCCCAGAAGCTCTTTGGACCGACTCAGCACGACATCGGGTTTGATCGGTTTTTCCAGAAACACGGTTGGACCACCGAGCGCTGTCTGATCGAAAAACTCGCTGTGGCCGGTGACACCGGATACGATCATTATCGGCACCGTGCCGGTGGTCTTGTGCTCTCTCAGGGCCTCAAAGCAGGACAGGCCGCTTTTCTGAGGCATCAGGATGTCCAGCGTGATCAGGTCCGGCGCGTAGTCTCTGATCTGCTCAAGCGCATCCTGACCGTTTACCGCCGTGCGGGTTTCATACCCGGCTTTGCGGAACATGGTCTCGAGATACACCCGCATGTCTTCTTCGTCATCGATAATCAGGATCTTTTTTGGCATTCCTGACTCCTCAAAGGATCACCCGTCGTTTCCCGCCGACTCAACAATCTGTCGTGCCTCGGGGTGATCAATGTTTTTCAAAACGGCCAGTATTCTGGCGTCGAGTTCACTTTTGTCCATATGCGCCACAAGTCGGGAAATCTGACGGCCATCGGCCAACTTGCACAGCTCGCCATGCGCCGCCTCGGAGACTGCCCGGTTGGGATGCACCAGCCCCTGCGCCAGGTACTCCAGGGCGATATCGCCGGCCTCACCGCCGCGCTTGAGAATCTCGCTCAAGGCCAGCATGGCGTTTTTACTGCCCCGGAATTTGCCGAGCGCCCGGGCCAGGTGAACCCCGCCGTATCGTTCGACTAGCTCATCGATCTCTTCCGGCGTTTTGGGGGCATCGGTATCGGTTCGTTTTTCGACAATCTGGGTGAGATAAGACTCATCGGCGTAATTCTCGATCGCCATGCGTCGGGCCGACATATTGTACTCGCGATCGTTGGCGATATCATGGAGAATCGATTTGTCGGTGATGCGGGCGAAACAGGCGCCCATCAGTTGATAGTTTCGCCTGACCTTGACGATTTTCGCCAGCGTCTGTTGCGATTCAATCCGTCCCACCGCCGCCACCCGGGCGTCGATTTGATTGCCGTCGAGCGCTATATTGGTAAGGAGTTGTTGATCGGTGACGCGAGCGACTGCGGCCAGTCGAACGCGGGGAGAGGGGTCGGTACTCGCCATAGCGGCGAGTACCGACTGATCTTCAAGGCTTTCCACCGCTTTGAGCCGGACCTCAGGGTCTTTCGACTCATGCGGCTTCGGAAACAAGCCCAGAAATGACATGTACTTTTCAGCCTCCGGGATTAGTGGAACTCATCCCATTCAATGAAGCCTTCGCGAACATCGGTCATACAGTTCACGATCAATTCCACCAGGCCGCCGTATTGCATGTGGCAGCGTTCCCAGGCATCGTAATAATTGATCAGGTCGCGAATCTGGCCCTTGCAGTTCGAGCACGGTGCGCACACGTACTTGTTCTTTTCGGGAGCCAGTTCTTCCCTGGTAAACGCTCCGAGCATCTGAGCAAACTTCTTGCGGCCCGGCAACTGGAACTTCCAATTCGGGAAGTTGTGTGACTGCATAATAGCAAAGCCGCTGCCGCCTCCGCAACAATAGTTGTGCACGCCGTGCGGGGTCATCTCGCGGAACTGCGGGCAGATCTTCCGAAGCACCCGTCGCTGCGGTTCGATAATGCCCATGGAGCGCGTAATATTGCACGGATCGTGGGTGGTAACCGGGAAATTGTTGCGTTCCGGGTCGACCATGACCTTTTCGTTGATGATCAGGTCTTCCATGGTGGCCATACAGGACTCGCGCGGGATATTGGATTCACCCATCCAGATGCGGTCACCGATGGCCATAATCGCTTTGTGGGCGTGGCCGCACTCGCCGACCACCACTTTCTTGACTCCCAGTTTTTTGGCGACATTGGCGTGGGCCAGCGTAACGCGAGCATACTGGGCGTCATCGTAAAACAGCCCGTAGTTCACAGAGTCGTACCCGACCATCTCACTTGAGAGGGTCCAACTCAGACCGGCGATCTCAAACAGGATGGCAAAGGCCTCCAGGTTTTCCGGCCAGGAAAGGAATTCACCGGCGTTGTGGATCAGGAGGATGTCGGCTCCGGCTTTGTCAAACGGGATTTTGATATTCAGCCCGGTGCGATCGTTCAGGTCTTCCTCGGCGAACTCCATCAGATCCATGAGAGCCGGGGGGGTAAGACCGGTCGATGAACCCGTTTCCAACTGCTTGATAGTACCGTCGCCGTGCAACTCCTGCGGGGAAATACCCAGTTCCTGCGAGAACAGTTTGCGAATCTCGCGGGCCAGCAGGCCGTTGTCGACACCCATCGGGCAGGTCTGGGCGCAGCGACGGCACAGGTTGCAGCGATAGGCAAGATGGGCCATGCGGGAGATTGTCTCCCAGTTCAGGTCGATATCAGCCCCGGTGAACTTGGCGGTCAGTTTGCCGCCCGGCTTGACGTACTTGTTGACGATGCGACGTAGCACATCGGAGCGGAACAGCGGCCGGTAGATTTCGGCCTTGCCGCTCATTTCGTATATGGGACAGGCCTCGGCGCAAGTGTTGCACTTGACACAGTTGTCGAGCGACAGCATGAGCGGCTTGAGGAAGGTCCAGTTGTTGTCCTTACTGAGGAGTTTGCGCAGCCCGACCAGGAACTTCGCAACCATCTCCTCTTTTTCGGCCTCCGTCTGTGGTTCAGGGATACTCACATTCATGACGCCGTCGAGACCCACATTGCGGCCCGCGAGCTTTTTCTCTGACAGGGGTTCAATGGCCGGGTCTTCCCAGTCCTCGTACGGATAGGGGAGGGGTACCAGTTGTTTGGGGTCTACCTGGTATAGTTGCGGTGTCTTTTTCGCAATGTCCTGTACGCGGATATCGTCTTTACTCATCTTTCTTCATCTCCGTTACCACTTCACCCCAGGTCTTGCCGGTCTG
>JAHIVM010000283.1 GCA_018816665.1 Candidatus Zixiibacteriota bacterium | reverse complement strand
CGGCAAGCTCAGGGCAGGCTAAGCTCAGGATGACTTGGCTGGCTGCCCAGGGGTTTCTCAACATGCCCCTTTGGACGTGGGACGATAAGATGAAGAGGATCGTGGGGTACCGTTTACCCGTAGTCGCCTCCCCACAACTCCTCCCGGATAAAACTGTTTTGGAACCGGTCAAACCACCATCTTGTAAAAAGCAGGCAGAAATGATGACCCCGGGGGATCACCTTATGACGGCTTTTGCATGCACATAAAACTCATCTCACCCGAAGTAACTATGAGGCCGATGGACTCGGCGTTCAAACGACAGATGGCTCCGCCTCTGTCGCTTCTCATACTGGGTGCTCTTACTCCGGATCGTCATGCCGTCACTCTTACCGATGAAAACGTTGAGCGATTGCATCTGGACGACAATCCCGATCTGGTCGGAATCACAGTTAAGGCAGATACCGCTGTTCGGGCGCAGCATATCGCCCGGGTGTACCGTCAACGCGGTATTCCGGTGGTGGTCGGCGGCATTTATCCCACGACCTGTCCCGATGACTGCGTGGATCATGCCGATGCCTGTGTCATTGGTGAAGCCGAGGAGCTTTGGGCCGAAATCCTGCGGGACGCCGAAAACGGATGCCTCCGGAAAGTATACCGGGGTGCACAGCCGCCGGATCTCAGGTTGTCACCCACGCCCCGCTGGGACCTGATCGCGGAAAAGAAATACCTGTACACCAATACCCTGACTATCGGGCGGGGGTGTCCCTTCAGTTGTGCTTTCTGTTACAACAGCTCGCCCAATCTGCCAGCCGGGTATCGAATGAAGCCGATCTCGGGGATTCTCCGCGAACTGGCGTCTTTGCATACCAGCCACGTGATGTTTATCGATGACAACTTCATCGCCAGTAAGTCCTGCGCCCGCAGACTGCTCGAGGCGTTGCAACCGCTCGGGCTGACCTGGCACACGGCTGTCAGTGCAGACATAGGCCGCTACGACGACATTCTGGATGCCATGGCGGCTTCCGGGTGCGAGAGTCTGTTTATCGGTTTTGAGACACTGGACCCGTCGAATCTAAAAAGGGCCAACAAACGTCAGAATCTCATTGAAGGGTACAATAGTACCATCGCCAAAATACACGGCCGGGGGATGATAGTGAACGCCAGTGTCGTGTTTGGGTTCGACGGCGACGGTCCCGATGTGTTTGCAAGAACCACCGATTGGCTTATCGATCAGGGTGTCGAGACAATGACTGCGCATATTCTCACGCCGTATCCGGGGACGGAACTGCATGGGCAATTGGAGAAAGCAGGTCGCATCATCGATCGCGATCTGACGCATTACAATACGTCGCGGGCGGTGTTTGAACCGGCTCGCATGTCTGCTGAGGAACTGGAGAGGGGATACCTGGACGCGTACCGACGTTTCTATTCGTGGAGCAGTATTGTGAGGCGCCTGCCGAGGGATTCCCGTCGACGGGCCCCGTACCTGCTATTCAACTTGCTCTACCGGAAGTTTGGCAAGGTCGTCTCGATGTTGGGAAGGATCGGACCCATGCGATCTCTGGGCAAGCTGGCTGCTCGATTATCATATCCGCGTATCGACGGCCCTGCGGTAGCGCTTGCGACTCAGAAGATCACGGCCGTTGATTCCAGCTATCAGATTCCTGGAGACAGCCAGCAAATCCCACCGGACAGAAAACGCCAGACCGGATCATTGCCACTCGCGTCCCGGCCCTTGCCGGTTGGCCCTCACAAGCCGGAGGGATTAGGCAATTCACCAGCCCGGCCCAAACCTGCCTGAGGCGGAAGCAGGACACCCGTCGTGCCGGCCACATCCATAGCGACATCGAAGCGCCCGGGATGAATGTTGTCCGGTTTCTCCAACTCACTTGTCGGCCACGCACAAATCCCTTGCAAAACCAGGCAAGCTAGTCGATATCTACGGTATATCATCTTTCCTAAGCCAGGAGTAAGCAATCATGACCTGCAAAACTGCCGGCGCGTATGCGCTTGCATGGATTCTCATGTTGACCTGCGTTGCCACAGCGCAGGTGCCGTCACTGCTCAATTACCAGGGTCGCCTGACTAACTCGGCAGGTGTCCCCCTTGACACGATTGTCGATCTCACTTTCGAAGTATTCGCGGACGAGGCCGCAGTCTCTGCGATGTGGTCGGAAGCACATTCGGGCGTATCGATCATCGACGGTCTGTTCAGTCTCATACTGGGGGGCAGTGCCGCCTTCCCGGATACTCTGTGGAGTGGCTCAGTGCGGTTCATTGGCGTCACGGTCGGCGGCGGACCGAGACTGGATCCGCTCACGCCGATTGTTAGTGTGGCATATGCAGTGCGTAGCGGTAGTGCCGGCTCATCCGATGAGGCCGCGTTCGCGGCGGTAGCCGGAGTGGCTCAAGATGTAGCTGCTGATGTGATCGATTCTCATCAAATTGTGGATTCCTCAATTAGTTTCGAGGATATAGGCAGGAACGCGGCCGGCGAAGGCCAGGTGATGAAATGGAACGGTAGTGCCTGGGTGGCCGCCGACGACAATACTACCGGTTCGTTCACCTTGCCGTATTCAGGAAACGCCGCTGCGGCCGGTCCGGCCTTTTTTGTTACGAACACCGGTGTCTCCGGCGGGCCCGGAATCCGGGGCGAGAGCGAGGCCAACGATGGTGCGGTTGGGTTCACGGCTGCGTCTGACAAAAGCGGCGTTTACGGATACAGCACATCCGGAATTGGTGTCACCGGCCGTTGTGAGGGAGAAAACGACGGCGTCCATGGCGAGGCCAATTCGTCGACCGTCGAGCACGCCGGAGTGTTCGGCGTTAACCTGGGATCGGGACCGGGCGTGGCCGCCTTCGGCAGCGGGGTGGCCTTGCACGCGGAAAGTCCGGTTGGCTATGCCGGGCAGTTTGAAGGTCATGTCGGTATTCTCGGTCGCCAGAAAACAACGGCGCAATCCGGAACTGCGGGGTATTTCACCACCGGGGCGGTCTTGACGGGCGACACGGGTGTGGTGTATGCTGACTATAATGGGGGGCCGCACCCGACCAAGGATCTGTTGCACGCAGCGATTATCGGCAGGAGCCACACGGCGGATACTACCGGAGTGGGGGGCTGGTTCGATGGAGATTTAACGGGTATCCGGTGCGATGCATCCGGGTCTAAGGCAGGATATTTCAACGAGGGTCTGAATGCCACGGCTTTCAATTCGCCCGGTGGGAACATAGCAGCAACGGCCTATGCCTACAGCTCTGATTCCAGTGCCCAGGCGATTCAAAATGTTGGCATGTTTTCGGTCGCGAACAACGGGAAGTTGAATTATGGTGTTTTGACACGGGCCGGCGATGAACATTTCTCCCCGCACCAGGCGCTGTATGCATATGGCGTCGATGCCCGCGCCAGTGGTGTTGACAGCGTTTGCTGGGGTGTGCGTGCGGTCGCCTACAATGCCGATACGACTTTCGGCATCTGGACTGAGGCGTCCGGCGGCACTACCGCCAACTACGGCATCTACGCCGCGGCACCCGCCGGTGGAAATGATTGGGCCGGGTGCTTCATCGGGGATGTTCTGGTCACCGGCATACTTTATGGTGGTACCAAGGAAGTTCGGATTGACCACCCGCTTGACCCCGAGAACAAATATCTCACGCATGCGGCGGTTGAATCTCCGGAGATGCTGACTGTATATTCGGGGAAGGTTGTATTGGATGATTACGGCGAGGCTGTCGTGCAGCTACCTGGGTACTTCGCGGCGCTCAATGACGATTGCCGTTATAAGCTGACGCCCATCGGTGCCCCCATGCCAAATCTCTATGTTGCTGAAGAAGTCTCGGGGACCACGTTTCGGGTTGCCGGTGGAGCGCCACGTATGAAAGTGTCCTGGGAGGTCTCTGGAGTGCGGATCGACCCCTATGCAATGGCGCATCCGATTGAAGCTGAGATTGACAAACCACGGAGCGAACGGGGGCGGTACCTGCACCCGGAAGCGTACGGCCTGGACCGAGCGCGGGGCCTTCATACCGGAGAGAGGCGTGACACTCCCGAGCCAGTGTCCCGTGCGCTCTCCGGACTTAATGCCGAGACCGGGTTATGAACAGGCCGGTCACACCGAGCCGGTGATCTTATGCGGAGTCGTCGACAGCTTGTTGTGCCACAGCAGCGTCGGCCATGTTGAAGGCCATGAACCTGCGGAAATCCGCACTCATGGTCAGGACGGTCGCCGCTGGCAAAGTCGCTGTGCCACACGCCAGGTATGTATACGTCGCGGGCGGTGTTTCAACCGGCTCGTATGTCGGCTGAGGAACTGGAGCGGGGATACCTTGAAGCGTACCGCCGTTTTTATTCATGGAGCAGTATTGTGAGGCGCCTGCCGAGGGATTCCCGTCGACGGGCACCGTATCTGCTGTTCAACCTGCTGTACCGAAAGTTCGGAAAAGTCGTCTCGATGTTGGGAAGGATCGGCCCGATGCGATCTCTGGGCAAGCTGGCTGCTCGCTTATCATATCCGCGTATCGACGGCCCTGCGGTAGCGCTTGCGACT
>JAHIVM010000024.1 GCA_018816665.1 Candidatus Zixiibacteriota bacterium | reverse complement strand
TCGGCAAAATCACGATCAAGTCAGTCGGGATTCTGCCAAATTCACCTGCGATAATGACCGCACAACAAAGGAATGCAACCGACCCATGAGGCCGATTACCCTGATTGTCGCAATGTTCACCCTGGCCATTCCCGCGATGGCTCAGGAGGATACCGTTCAGCAACTTCATGATGTCATAGTTGTCACCGCCAACCGCACTCCTCAAACTTTCTCGGAGGTCGCCCGTTCGGTTACGATAATCGGCCGCGAGCAGATTGAAAGCTCCCCGGTACGAACGGTGGAGGATTTGCTGGCCCGGACGTTATCCCTTGAGGTCCGGCGGCGGGGCGCATCGGGCGTCCAGACCGACATCGGAATCCGTGGCGGGACCTTTGAGCAGACGCTGGTCCTGATCGACGGTGTCCGGACATCGGACCCGCAAACGGGCCATCACAACCTGGATATCCCGGTAAACCTGGCGGATATCGAACGTATTGAGGTCCTGCGCGGTCCCGGTTCGCACACGCACGGCCCGGGCGCCCTGGGCGGGGTTATCAACATCATCACCCGGCAGGTTGCAGATACCCGCGTGCGGGCGGATCTCGCTTCCGGGGAGTACGGTTTGTTCGAACGGTCGCTGAGCGGTTCGGTCGCAATCGGTCCGACGGCTCACCGACTCACCTTCGCACAGAGCAACTCAACCGGGTATCGGAATAACACCGAGTTTGATATCCTTTCGGCGGGCTACACCGGCAGGTTGGATGTCCCGGCGGGCCGGGTCAATTTCTCGGCCCGCTACGCGGACAAGGAATTTGGCGCGTACAAGTTTTACTCCGATGCCTTCCCCGATGAGTGGGAGAGCACGGAAACCGCACTCGTGAGTTCGTCGGCCTCCCTTGCGGTGGGACCGGTAACCGTCTCCCCAAAACTCTATTGGCGGCAACACAAAGATGATTTCATCCTGGACCGGAGCCGTCCGAACTGGTACCGGAACCGTCACACGACCGACCAATACGGCGCCGAATTCGGCCTGACTGTCCCCTCCATTCTGGGGACGTCTGTCCTCACCGCCGAGTATGCCGATGAGCGCATGGAAAGCTCCAGCCTGGGCGACCGCTCGCGCACCCGCACCGGTTTGTTTGCCGAGCAACGGCTTGACCGTGGCCGCTGGTCGGTTTCCCCCAGCCTCTCGGCGTATCATTACTCCGACCGGGATTGGGAGGCCTGGCCCGGTCTAGCCGTAGGTTTCCGGGTTTCCGAACATGGCCGGGTGTTTGGTTCGGTCGGACGGTCCTTCCGCGTACCGACCTTCACCGAGCTGTTTTATGTCAGCCCGGCCAACATCGGCAATCCTGACCTGCAGCCGGAAACGGCCTGGAGTTATGAGCTTGGCACCCGCTGGTGGCGCGAAGGTCTCAGCGGCGAGATGGCGGTGTTTGTCCGCGACGGTCGGGACCTCATTGACTGGGCGCGAGCATCCGCCGCCGACCCCTGGCAGGTGAAAAACGTTTCTGAGGTCACCACGCAGGGAATCGAGGTTGGCGGTTCGGCGGATCTAACCCGACTTTCAACGCTGCCGGTGATTTCGAGCGTCGACCTGCGACTGACCCTGCTGGATTCAGACCGGGCCAGCTCCGAGTATGAGTCCAAGTACACGCTGGATCACTTGAAAAGCCAGGTGGTGTCATCCATCACGCTGGATTGGACGACTATGCTGTCCAATGTCTGGTCGGCCCGGCACTGGAGTCGCCTGTCGGGCGAAAGTGTCTTCCTGGTGGACACTCGCGTGACGATGAGACGAAAAGGTCTTGAGTTGTTTGCGGAAGTGACCAACCTGTTTGACAAGGCCTATGTGGAAACGGGAAGCATTCCCATGCCCGGTCGCTGGTTCCGTGCCGGCATTGGAGTTGAGGCCGGTTACACAGAATGAATTGATCGGTAGGCAAAAAAAAGGCGGCCCGAATCGGGTCGCCTCTTTTATTCTACTCAACGGAGACTAGAGCCAGGACAGATAAGTATCGATTTCATGCTGGCTGACATGCGTGCGATACTTGTCCCACTCAATCCATTTGTTTTCTATCAGTTTCTCAAACACGTGATCGCCGAGAACCTCTTTGAGCAGCTCGGAGTCTTTGGCCGTCCGGATCGCGTTTTCGAGTGAGTTGGGCAGGTGCGTGATATTCAACCTGGCCTTCTCTTCTTCCTTCATGTTGAAGATATTCGACTCAATCGGGTCGGGCAGCTTGTAGTTGTTTTCGATCCCTTTCATTCCGGCACCCAGCATACAGGCAAAAGCCAGGTAGGGATTGGCAGCCGGATCGGGCGACCGCAATTCGATCCTGGTGGCCCTTTCTTTGCCCTGACGATACGCCGGAACCCGGATGAGGCTGGAGCGGTTGCGCCGCCCCCAACTCACATACGCGGGAGCCTCGTAGCCCTCGACCAGACGTTTGTAGGAATTCACCCACTGGTTCAGTACCAGTGTGATTTCCTTGACATGATGCAGGAGGCCGGCGATATACTGCCTTGCCATATCGGACAGGCTGTACTGACCCTTGGGATCAAAAAACAGGTTCTTCTCTCCCTCAAATATTGACTGGTGACAGTGCATACCGGAGCCGTTTTCGCCAAAAATGGGCTTGGGCATAAAGGTGGCATACAGTTCGTTCTCCATTGCCACTTCTTTGACGATGAACCGGTAGACCTGGGCAAAATCGGCCATAACCAGGGCTTCCTGGTACTTGAGGTCGATTTCGTGCTGCGACGGGGCTACCTCGTGATGCGAACACTCCACCGGAATCCCCATCATCTCGAGGCCGGCCACGGTCTTTTTGCGCAACTGAGCGCCGATATCCATGGTCCCGTAGTCGAAATAGCCGGAGCGGTCGAGAATACCCGTCTCCGAATCATTCTCGAAATAGAAGTACTCGATTTCGGGGCCGATGTAGGCAGTCCAGCCGCGGTCCTGTATTTTCTTGAGGTTCCGCTTGAGAACCCATCGCGGGTCGCCCTCATAGGGGGTACCGTCGGGGTTCTGAATATCGCAAAACATCATGGCAACCTTCTCACCGGACACCTCCCAGGGAATTATCCGGAAGGTCAGCGGGTCGGGGATAGCCATGAGATCGGATTCATCAATACGGGCAAAACCCTGAATCGAGGAACCGTCAAAACCCTGGCCCTCGTCCAGCACTTGCTCGATTTCGGGGCGCGTGATGGTCATGCCCTTCATGGAGCCGAGGATATCAGTAAATACCAACCGGATGTAGCGGACGCCGGCTTCGTCGATAAGTCTCAAAACATCTTCTCTGGTTTTGGTCACGGGACTCTCTCCTGTAAACTGGGATATCTCCGGTTCGAAACGGTAAATGATATACGGCTGAACCCTCTACGCAACATAAAATAGATCGGTTCAGCCGTTGAATACTGAACCGTAAATTGTCCAGGATGTTCCTGAGTCCCAGTTAATCGACCGGTCAGACGTCGAGAGACAGGGTAATTGACCGGCTGGCCGGGCTTAGCCGACGGCATTTCACGCCGGCCATGTCGAAGATTCTCCGGGCGGCAATAAAAATGTCCTGATCGGCGTACTTGTCCTCGAGATACACGACCTCGGCAATGCCCACCTGGACAATCAATTTGGCGCATTCGTTACAGGGAAACAATGATACATACAGGGAGGCACCATCGAGTTCAGTCTTGTTCGACGAGTTCGTGATGGCGTTCATTTCGGCGTGGCAAACGTACGGGTACTTGGTATTGAGCAGGTCACCCTCGCGCTCCCAGGGGAGAACGTCATCGGAACAACCGGTCGGGAAACCGTTGTAGCCGATGCCGATAATGCGCTTACGCCGGTTCACGATGCAGGCCCCCACCTGGGTATTGGGGTCCTTGGAGCGGCGGGCCGAAAGCTGGGCCACCGCCATGAAGTAGTCTTCCCAGGATATATAGTCGGTTCTTTTGGTGGTCATGGCGATAGTATAGGCGGTGGGGCATCTGTTATCAAGCGCAATTGAAGCCGGTCGGATCACGACCCCGGGGAAAGAACTTGACGGCATCCCGAATTCATCGCACACTAGTAGTGAAACCGGCCGGAGACGTCGGTTTCCGTACAAAGGAGACGAATTCTCAATGGACTATGAATTTCTGTCCCGACTACAGTTCGGTCTCACAATTGGATTCCATTACATCTTTCCTCCCCTGTCGATAGGTCTCGGGCTGTGCCTGGTGATCATGGAGGGGATGTACATGAAAACCAAGAACCGGCTGTATCACCAGATGACCCGCTTCTGGGTCAGGATATTCGGTCTGATTTTCGCCCTGGGCGTGGCCACCGGTATCGTCATGGAGTTTCAGTTCGGCACCAACTGGGCGAGCTATTCCCGGTATGTGGGTGATGTGTTCGGCAGTGCCCTGGCCGCCGAGGGCGTGTTTGCCTTTTTCCTTGAGTCGGGCTTCCTGGCCATCCTCCTTTTTGGCTGGAACAAGGTCAAGCCGGGCGTGCACTTCCTCTCCACGATTCTGGTGTGTTTTGGAGCACATTTCTCGGCTATCTGGATCGTGGTGGCAAACTCCTGGCAGCAAACGCCAAGCGGCTATCACCTGGTGGAAACGGCCACGGGAATGCGGGCCGAAACGCTGGATTTCTGGGCGGTAGTGTTTAATCCATCGTTTCTGGATCGCATCAGCCACGTCTACATGGGTGCCTGGCAGGCGGGTGCGTTTCTCGTACTCAGCGTGAGTGCCTTCTACCTCATCCGCAACAAGCATCACGAGTTTGCCAGAGTCTCCATGAAGATAGGCCTGGCGATTGCGGTTGTGGCATCGCTGGGGCAGTTGGTCACCGGTCATGGCAGCGCCGTGACAGTCGCCGAAACGCAGCCGGCCAAACTGGCGGCAATCGAGGGACATTATCCCGAGAGCGCTCCAGCCGGCCTGTACCTTATGGGGTGGGTCGACGAAGCCAACGAAACAACATCCGGCATTCAGATCCCGGGGATGCTGAGCTGGATGGTACACTATGATACTGAAGCGCCAATCACCGGATTGAAAGCCTTTGCCCCCGAGGATCGCCCGCCGGTCAATCTTGTGTTCCAGAGCTATCACATCATGGTTGCGGTCGGAATGGCGCTGATCGGGATTGCCCTGTTCGGCACCTTTGCCTGGTGGCGCGGGACCCTCTTCAAGATGCGCTGGTACCTCTGGATCCTCGTGTTTGCCGTATTGCTCCCTCAGATAGGCAACCAGCTGGGATGGCTGACTGCCGAGGTCGGACGGCAACCCTGGATCGTATACGGGCTGCTGCGAACCGCCGATGCGCTCTCCAAAAGTGTGGTGGCTTCCCAGGTGCTGGGATCGATTTTGCTGTTCGGATTTATCTATTTGCTTCTGGGGGCGGTGTTTGTGTACCAGTTGAACCACAAAATACAGCACGGTCCTGAATTCGACGATGGAATCGATGGCGGAGGGCGCGCATAATGGAACTCACATTCGATCTCAATACAATATGGTACATCCTGGTCGGCGTGCTGTTTACCGGGTATGCGATTCTGGACGGTTTCGACCTGGGTATCGGATCGCTGCACCTGCTCACCAAAGGCGATACCGAACGTAGGATCATGATCAATTCGATCGGTCCCGTGTGGGACGGCAACGAGGTCTGGCTGGTCACCGGCGGCGGTGCATTGTTTGCGGCGTTCCCCGAGGTGTATGCCACAGCCTTCTCGGGCTTTTACATGGCTTTTATGCTGTTGCTGGTCTGTCTGATTTTTCGGGCGGTGGCCCTGGAGTTCCGCAGCAAGCAACCGATGGCCTGGTGGCGCAAATTCTGGGATACCAGCTTCAGCGTCTCAAGTATTCTCTCGGGTCTACTGGTCGGGGTGGCGCTGGGCAATATCGCCTGGGGGATTCCGCTCGATGCCAACCATGAGTACATGGGCACGTTCTGGTCTCTGCTGCATCCTTACCCGCTGCTGGTCGGCGTAACCACGGTGGCGCTGTTTGCGATGCACGGCGCCATTTACGGTGTCATGAAAACCGAGGGGGAACTTCAGGCACGGCTGCGCAGCTGGGTAAACAATACTATCATCGTTTTCATCATCTGTTACGCCACCACAACCATCGTGACGGTGCTTTGGGTAGATCACATGGTCGAAACGTTCCGGGCGTACCCGGTGTTTGTGGTGCTGCCGATCTTGAACATGCTGGCAGTGGCAAACATCCCGCGAGAAATGCACAAGGGGCATGAGTTCCGGGCGTTCCTTTCGTCGTGCGCCTCGCTGGCAGCCCTGATGGCCCTGTTCGGACTGGGATTGTTCCCCAACCTGATTCTGTCCAACCCCGATGTAG
>JAHIVM010000282.1 GCA_018816665.1 Candidatus Zixiibacteriota bacterium | reverse complement strand
GGAGGACGGTTGTGGATCTTGACTATCGTACGGATTACTGGGACGATGCCGAGCTGAAGCAGGAGTTTCAGCGTTACCTGATAGATATTTTCGGCCTGGATCTCTCACTCTGGGATAAGATGGGGTTCTGGGATCGGAAGTACCGGCCCTTCACGTATTTTAAAGACGGACGGTTGATCTCCAGTGTCAATGTGTACTCAATGAACATGCGGGTGCGCGGTCGGGACTGCCGGGTGGCTCAGATATCGGCGGTGGGTACGCAGCCGGAGTATCGTCTTCGCGGCCTGAATCGTCAACTGACCGAAAAGGCAATGGCCTGGGCGGCGGACACCCACGACTTCTTCTTTCTGTTTGCCAATGTCGAGGCCTGGCCGTTCTACAAAAAGTGCGGCTTTCGCCAGGTAGAAGAACACAAGGCCGTGATAGAGGTCACGGGTCGGCCACCGCGCGGCAATGTGCGCAAACTTGATATCAATCAGTCCGACGACCGGGAGTTGATCTTTCGAATTGCCTCCGGGCGGGAGCCGGTGTCGGATCTCCTCGGCGTGACCAACACCCGGCTGTTTATGTTCTGGTGCCTGTACTTCCTGAAGGACGGCATCTATTACCTGCCCGATCTTGATACTCTTGTCCTGGCCGAACGAAAAGATGATGTGTTGTCCGTCTGTGATGTGGTCGCAACGCAGATACCGTCGTTTGCAGAGTTCTACCCCTATCTGGCTGCCCCCGGAGACAAATCGGCGGAGTTTTTGTTCATGGCCGACAAGATGCAACTGGGAGACCGGGCGGCAACTGCTCCTGCCGAGGACAACGGTACGCACCTGTACGGCACTTTTCCGTTTGACGGCGAGGAATTCATTCTGCCGCTGACATGTCATGCCTGAGGTAGTTTCGCGTTTGCAGCAATCTATGCCGGTTCGCCAGTAGCCGGAGCGAAACGCTGCCCGTCAAGCCTCTGAGAGTCTGTCTGTCGGTGAGTTCCGGACCCCAATTGACCGTACTTTAGCGGGACCTTAATCAAATCCGAACATGAATAGTGTTCTTACTCTCAGCACGTACTAATCGGGTGACCAACCCGGTGGCCGTGTCGCGGATTGAAAACAAAGGAGTTAGAACATGAATACAGTTGAAACCAGACCCTTTCCGGCCGTCAGTCGCAAAAGCAGCAACGAAGTCGGCGAAACCCTGACCTGGACGGAGTGGCTGGTCATAGGTATGTGCGGCGTGTTTGCGCTTGTCGGCCTGTGGTGTGTATACGGTGCTATCGAGCAGGCCAAAAATGTGCCGGTGGCGGCATGGGGTATACTGCTATTTTTGGGCGGAGCGCTGGGAGTGCACAAAGCGATGCGTGACCGGGGCGGCAAAAACCGCAACGACCGAAAGTAGTACGGCTCCGGGGCTTCTCCTGACACAGGGGCACGAGGCCGCTACCTTTGCTGCCGTACAAAGTATAATTCCCTCCGTTGTATGAAAGCAGGGTTACCGCAATGGCCTCGGATTCCACTTCTCGCGTAGTCGTCGCCCTCCTGGTGGCGTTATCGGGGGAATCCTGTATACAATCGTGAGAGTGCTGAACGGTTCTCCGCCGCCGGGCATGTATTCTGAGATGCACTCTCCTGTTTTTTATTCCTGAATACTCCCATCAAAATGACCCTGGTCGAACAAGTGGACGGCCGAGCGTGTCCCATATCGTACCCCCGGTATGCCTGGCTCCCGGCACTCGTAAGATAAGTTGCTCTCTCGCAACCGGGTACCGGTCGGCCGTTGGTTGGCACGGTTGTTGCAAAGAACGTAGACAGACAGGGAACCGAATTTCCGGTGGCGATCGCGGCCGGGTCCGTGGTCAGTCCCGAACGTTCGGTGGCCGGGCATACGCACGTCCGTCAACTACGTTCTCAAGGAGAGAAAGACATGCTCACTCGAAAGTCCAGACAGTCATTAATCGCTCAGTTCAGTCTTTTTGTGCTGATGGCCTGTTTCGCCATGGCTCCGTCAACCTCGTTCGGCGAGGATATGACGATGAGTCCTCACAAGATAATCCTGAATGCTCAGGGGCAGTTT
>JAHIVM010000281.1 GCA_018816665.1 Candidatus Zixiibacteriota bacterium | reverse complement strand
TGATCGAGCGCGTAACCTCACCGCGGGCATCCCTGTAGGCTTTGCCCAGCTCCAGGCACATCATGCGCGTAAATTTTTCAATGTCCTTCTCAATCCCGTCGGCGATAGCGCGAAGAATTGCCTCGCGGCGGTACGACGGCAACTCGCGGGTTTCCGCGAACGCCTTGTGGGCCAGGGTGATCGCCCGGGTATAGTCCTTCTTCGAGGCCGACGGCACGGTGGCGACCAGCTTGTTGTCATAGGGATTGACCACGCGAATCTTCTCCTCGCGATCAACCCATTCTCCGCCGAGATACATTTTGAATTTTTTTGCCATTGTGAAACTCCCGTGTTTCCTATATCGGGCAGACCAGTTTACCCAGCCGCTTGGTCAGTTTTACGTTTTCGGAGTAGTCGACCGGACAGTCGATAACCACCGGCTTTTTCGATCGGAAGGCCCGACGCAGCACCAGCTTCAGGTCGTCTCCCTTTTTCACCTTGATACCCACCGCTCCGTAGGAGCGAGCCATCTTTACCCAGTCCGGATTGCCAAACCGTGTACCGAAGGCATGCCCGAACTTGTTTTTCTGCTTCCATTCAATCAACCCGAAAGTACCATCGGACCAGATCAGGTTGACGGTTGGTGTGCCCAGCCGGACGGCCGTTTCAAGTTCCTGAACATTCATCAGAAAACCGCCGTCGCCCGAAACCGTCAACACCTTGCGATCGGGATACAGCAGTTTGGCGGCTATGCCTCCGGGCAACGCCACCCCCATGCTGGCGAAACCGTTGGAGATCAAACAGGTGTTTGGACTGCGCACCAGGTACATGCGGGCAATCCACATCTTGTGAGCGCCGACATCGGAGATAAGAATATCGTCATCGCCCAGCACCTGACGAATGTCGTGCAGAATTTTTTGTGGTTTGAATGGAAACGCCTTACTGTTGTCGTACTCGTGTATGTCCTTGAGGATCATCCGGCGATGTTTCAGGGCGTATTCGCCGCGCGTGGTATCGAAGTCATCGCCGATACGTTCGTTGATTTCCCACAATCCCCCGGCAACATCGCCGACCAGCTCCACCTCCGGATTGTACCAGTAGTCCACTTCGGCCGACTGGAAGTCAAGGTGCACAATCTTCTTGTCCCCGTTCGGATTCCAGAACTGCGGACCGTACTCGACAATATCATACCCCACCGTGATTATCAGATCGGATTCCTCAAATGCGCAGGTGACATGATCGCGGCTCTGCAAACCGATAGTATACAGGTTGAACGGGTAGTCGGTGCCGGCCGCACCCTTGGCCATGAAGGTGTTGCACACGGGCAGTTTTGTTTTTTCGAGAAAGATCCTCAACTGCTTTGTGGCCCGCTTGCGAATTGCCCCGTTGCCCGCGAGAACCAGTGGTTTTTTGGCCTTGCGCAGCAACTCCATGAACTGATTGACCGCCTTGTAGTCGGGCGATGGGCGACGGACCTTGCGGATGTCAAAAAATACCGGATGGCTGCATGTTTCCTCAGCCACGTTCTCGGGAAACTCCAGATGAGTGGATCCCGGTTTTTCGGCCTCGGCAACCTTGAACGCCTTGCGGACCGCCTCGGTGATCATGTCGGGACGACCGATCGACGTATTCCATTTGGTAATGGGACGAAACATCGACTCCACATCAATATACTGATGGGATTCCTTGTGCATCCGAAGTGTGTCGGCCTGGCCGGTAATGGCCACCAGCGGGGCTCGATCCAGAAAAGCATCGGATACCGGAGTTATCAGGTTGGTGGCTCCCGGACCGATGGTCGCCAGGCAGACTCCGGCCTTGCCCGTGAGGCGGCCATGGATGTCGGCCATGAAACCTGCCCCCTGCTCGTGGCGGGTCAGAATGAACTGGATAGATGATTTCCTTAGAGCCTCAAGAAAGTCGATATTCTCTTCCCCGGGCACGCCGAAAATGTACTTCACACCTTCGTTTTCCAGCGCCCTTACAAACACTTCCGATGCATTCATGTAGTACGAATCTCCATAGGGTCCCGACGGTTAGCCCGCTGAGGCTGAGTATACGGCCGAGACCCATCCCTGCCAAGTTTATTTGCCCCGACATCATCGACCGATTCAAGTCGGACCGAATCTGTCATATATGGTGTCCGCCCCATACTTCGTATGGCTCGGACCCCTAAACTACCGCTTCTCTCGCCACCGAAATCCGGTTCGGCGACCATTTGACTACATCCCTAACCGCTTGGACAACAAAATGTTCCTGCGACAGACCGACTCCGCCTGAGGATTTAGGCGGCATCGGCACAGTATTTACTTTTCTCCAGGCAAATTGAAGGAATATCGACCATGAGAAATCCTACCATGTTGAAGAACCAAAAAGGCATTACGCTGCTGGAAGTTATGGTGGCAATGTTGATTATGAGCTTCTCGCTGTTGCTCCTGCTCAACATGGCCATGGTTGCTCTCGACGGCAACGAATGGTCCAATAAAACCACTTTCGCAGCGCAGCTCCTCCAACAGAAACTCGAAGAAATTCGAGCCTCCGGAAACTTCACCAACGGTGCCGATACCGCTCAGGGTGTCGAACGCACCTGGACCGTCCAGAACGCAGGCAACCACCTTCGCCGGGTGGATGTCAGAGTAGCCTGGCGTGACATGCACGCCCGGGATCAAGCAAACACCATGACTGCGTACGTACGCACGGATTCACTCTAGGTAACTACTATGAGCGCACCAAAAAACTCGCTATTGAACTACAGGGGCTTCAGTCTGATCGAAGTGCTGATAGCACTTGTTCTTACCGGTATCATAACAACCGCGATTCTGAAGCTGTATGTCACCCAGCACGAGAACTACCTGGTGCAGGACGACATCACGACCATCCAGCAGAACGCCCGGGCGTCGATCGATGAACTGACTCGCCAGATTCGCATGGCCGGTCACGAAGTCCCCCTGGGGATGCCGGCCATAGAAGCAGCCAATACGAACCCGGATACCATTACCATCACGTATCACGGCAATGGGTGCGACGCTCCCATTGATCACAAAATGCCAACGCCATCGGCGGAACTGCGTCTGGGTGAAGACGTCGGCTGTTTTGACGACGGTCAGTGGGCATACATTTTCGACCCTGACTCCGGATATGGAGAGTGGTTCGAGATAACGCATGTGCAGACCGGAGCCAACCACATCCAGCACAATACTATGGACCTGTCGCGCTGCTACGACACCAATGCCGTACTGATCGCGCTCAACCGCGTGAAGTTCTTTATCGATAACACTACCGATCCGGACCACCCCAGCCTGATGATGCAGCGCATGGGCGAAACACCTCAGGTGTACGCCACCGACATCGTCGGTCTGGAGTTCCGGTACGGTTTGTCCAATGGCGACATTGTCGATCAGCCGGTGCTTATTGAAGATATCCGCGAGGTGAAAATCGAGGTCATCGGTCGCTCAGCAGTCGCCGACCCGGACAATGAAGAGAATCCGTATCGACGGCGGGTGTACCACTCCTCGGTCAATATGCGAAACGTAGGTCTGTAGATCAGGTCTGCAGACTTGAGGATATGATGATGTACGACGACAAACACACCGTTTCAGCCCCGGGATTGCGGACCGAGTCCGATCCGCGACTTCCTGCGATCGCTCGTGATCGAGCTGTCACTGGCTGCGGTGAGGTGTCGGCGTACGACAAGGGGATCGGTCATACCGATCACAAAAGGGGCAACTTGTTGCGGCGTGCCGATTACCACACGAATCGACAGAGCACACACGCGCGCTATCTACGGGAATTCGTTACCACCTGCGGGAGCAGGATAGATCGGGGAGATGATATGCGCTTGCCCACCCGGAAACTCCACAGCCCGGCCGGGTTCAGTCTGGTCGAAGTGCTGATTGCCCTGGTGCTAACAGGTATCGTCACTACAGCCGTGCTGAAGCTGTATGTGACCCAGCATGAGAGCTACCTGGCCCAGGATGACGTTACCACAATTCAGCAAAACGCCCGAGCATCGATCGACGAGCTGTCTCGCCAGATTCGTATGGCCGGCCATGATCTGCCGCTGGGCATGCCCGCCCTGAAGGCCTCGAATACCAACCCGGATACTATCACCATTCGGTACCACGGCAATAACTGCGATGTCTCTCTCGGCGCCGCTCAATCCACGCCGTCATCGGCGCTGGTCTGCGGCGATGACGTCTCCTGTTTTGACGACGGTCAGTGGGCCTACATCTTTGATCCGGATTCGGGTTACGGTGAATGGTTCCAGATTGCGGTTGTTCAGGCCGGAGCCAACACGCTGCAGCTGGGCGGTTCGGCCCTGTCACGATCGTACGACAGCAACGCCGTGGTTACGGCCCTGAATGAGTTCACTTTCTTCGTGGATAACACCACCGACCCGGATCACCCGTGCATGAAGGTCAAACGTCACGGGGATACACCCCGGGTATACGCCATGGACATCACCTCGCTGGAGTTCACCTATCGCCTGACCAACGGGCTGCTCGTGGACGAACCGGTGCTGGCTGAAGATGTCCGTGAGGTGATTATCGACGTGGTCGGACGCTCCCATATCGCAGATCCGGACGACGACGACAATCCCTACCGGGAGAGAGCGTACCATTCATCGGTCAATATGCGTAACGTGGGGCTATAGGCTGAGGGAGTTGACTCACAATGAAAAGCTATAGAATGACAAACCAGGCCGGCTTTGCAACGCTCATCGCGCTGCTCATGCTGGGCATGCTGACCCTGATCGGGCTGGCCGCTCTGTCGACCTCCGACGATGAAGTCGTCATTGCCGGCAACGAGTTACAGGAGATGCGGGCGTTTTATGCGGCCGAGGCCGGACTTGAACGAATCACCGCGCTTATGCAGCAGGAATATGACTCCACGGGCGCTCCGCCGGTCACGATGCCCAGCGGTTCCGACAGCCTGAATCTCTGTTCGATCACCTACGTCGCCAG
The DNA here is from genome assembly GCA_018816665.1 of Candidatus Zixiibacteriota bacterium. GTDB lineage: Bacteria > Zixibacteria > MSB-5A5 > GN15 > FEB-12 > JAHIVM01. The sequence goes on along the minus strand of JAHIVM010000281.1, from coordinate 1,863 downwards.
CGATGACGGCGCCGCGGAACAGAAAATCCTGACCTCCGGATCGCTCTCAGGTCTGCACGCCCTGGTGAAGAGCTTCACGATTTCCTCCGAGGCGGTCAGCGAAGTCGACCAGTGTGCGGTGCAGGTGTCCCAGTCGTTCGAGACGGCCCTGGTGCCCATTTTCCAGTTTGCGGTGTTTTACGAAAACGACCTGTGGGCCACTCCCGCCAACGACATGACTATCGGCGGTCGCGTACACGTGAACGGGAACATGTACCTTCAGGCCAACACGGACATGTATTTCAATGGTCGCGTGACGGCATCCGGCGGCATCCATCACGGCTTCCCCGGCGGCATGTATTCGGGATCCTACGGCGATGTCTGGTTCAAGGACAACAGCGGCGCGTATCAATCCATGTACCAGGGTGGCGACTGGCTCGATTGTGACGATCCCGATTGGTATGTCGATGCATCCTCCCGCTGGGGTGGACAGGTGCGCGACGAAGCGTTCGGCGAGGAATCGCTCAATCTGCCGCTCACCAATGGCTCCCACGATGCCCACAAGATCATAGAGCGGGCCGCCGGAAACCCGGATTCGTACGAAAACAAGGCCGACCTGCGCATTATCGACGGTGTCCCGTACGCTAATGTCAGCGGGTCCTGGACCGATGTGTCGGCATGGCTCCCGGCCGGAACGATTACCAATACGTCGTTCTACGACGATCGTGAAGATGAATGGGTGAATTCGACAGATATCGATATGGGCCTGCTTGCCGGCAGTGCCTATTTCCCGAGCAACGGCGTCGTGTATTCGTCCGATCAACGCTCGGGCTATAATGGCACCAGGCTCAAGAACGGCAGCGACATCGGCAGCCCCCTGTCGGTGTTCTGCGAGAACCCGGTGTATGTGCAGGGCGATTACAATACCGTGGACAAACAGCCGGCGGCGATTTGCGCCGATGCGGTTACCTATCTGTCGAACAGCTGGAATGATACGTATTCCAACTACTCGTACGGATATCGTAACGCCACCGCGACGACCGTCAATGCCTCGATGATCACCGGCGATCTGGATACCGATGTCCAGACCTATTCCGGTGGTCTGGCCAACCTGCCCCGTTTTCTGGAAAACTGGGCGGGACGCGACTTCACGTTGCGCGGCTCGATGGTCGCGCTGTGGCGCACCCGTCAGGCCAGCGGATACTGGCATTACGGCGACAGCTATGCGTATTACTCGGCTCCAACACGAAACTACGTTTTTGACACGGATCTGAACGATCCGAACAAACTCCCTCCGGCCACGCCGGCCGTCCGCGTTTTCAATCGCACCGGCTGGCAGCAGAGTCACATCTCGTTTGTGGCTTCGGAATAGACTTGTGGGCCGCCCGATAAACGGGCGGCCCGATGGATAGGTGGATGCTTATGAAACGGATTATGACATCGGAACGTGGCGTGGCAACCCTGATCGCGCTGATCATGCTGGGCTTGCTGACGCTCATCGGATTGGCTGCCCTGTCGACCTCCGACGACGAGGTGACAATTGCAGGCAACGAGTTGCAGGAAATGCGAGCCTTCTACGCGGCCGAGGCCGGCCTTGAGCGGGCAGCCGCCATCATGAACCAGGAATACGACAGCACCGGTGCGCCGCCGACCTTCCTGCCGGGTGGGTCGGATTCACTGAATCTCTGCCGCGTGATCTACCGAACCACCGATGACGGCCCGGCTCAGCAGAAAATACTGACAACCGGCACCATGTCCGGTCTGCACGCGCTGACCAAGTCGTTCACCATCCGGTCGACGGCCGAAAGTCGTGTCGACAACGCGGTGATCCAGATGAGCCAGCATTTCGAAGCCTCTCTGGTACCCATATTCCAGTTCGCCGTG
>JAHIVM010000280.1 GCA_018816665.1 Candidatus Zixiibacteriota bacterium | reverse complement strand
TACGGCGGTGCCTGGCAGGATCAGCGTGCGGAGTTCGAGCAGTTCCCGGGGGCCATCCTGATGACCACCAACTGCATCCAGAAGCCGAAGGACAGTTACAAAGCAAGCATCTTCACCAGCGGTCTGGTGCAATGGCCCGGTGTGACGCACATTTCCGACGGCGACTTTGAGCCGGTGATCGAGGCCGCCCTGGCGGCCCCGGGCTTCACCGAGGATGCCGAACCTCAGGACATCATGGTTGGTTTCGGTCGCAACGCCGTTCTCGGCGTGGCGGACAAGGTCATTGCTGCCGTCAAGTCCGGAGCAATCCGCCATTTCTTCCTGATCGGTGGTTGCGACGGAGCCAAGTCCGGACGCAACTACTACACCGAGTTGGCTGAGTCGGTACCCGATGACTGTGTGGTGCTCACCCTGGCCTGCGGCAAGTTCCGCTTCAACAAGCTGGAGTTCGGTGATATCGGCGGCATCCCGCGATTGCTCGACATGGGGCAGTGCAACGATGCCTATTCCGCCATCCAGGTTGCCCTGGCGCTGGCCGATGCCTTCGAATGCGATGTTAACGACCTGCCGCTGTCACTCATGCTGAGCTGGTACGAACAGAAGGCCGTATGCATCCTCCTGACCCTGCTTCACCTGGGCATGAAAAACATGCGGCTCGGACCGTCCCTGCCGGCCTTCATTGGCCCCAACGTGCTCAATGTGCTGGTAGAGAAGTTCGGCCTTAAGCCGTCGGGCACAGTCGAGGAAGATCTAAAAGCAATCCTGCCCTCCTCGGCAGCCTGATCAGTCACGTGATTCATTTGTGCGAAGGAGCGGTGTTCCGCGGAGGGCCGCTCCTTTTTGTGTGTTCATTGCCGGAGTGCAACGCTTATGGCTTAGGTCGTACTGCCGTCACGATCATCGCAATGAGTCCCAAGCAACACAGCCAGGCAAACCAGTCACCAAAGCGTCCGTAGATGGTGGTCACCCCTTCGGTGGGTACCTCCGCAAACATCAGGCGCTGCTCGGTTGTAAAGTCATCCAGTGAGGCCAGCACCCGACCCTGGTAATCCACAGCCATGGAAAGTCCGTTCCGCACCGCCCGTACCACCGAAAAACCGTTCTCGACCCCACGAATGGCCGTCACATACGTGTTGATTGGATCGATCTCTTTCCAGTCGTACGATGGTGCCAGCATGATATCCGCTTTGTTGCGGGCGGCCTGGCGAATCAGCCCCGGGAACTCCATGTCAAAGCATATCACCGCACCTATCCGTCCGTACGGCGTGTCGACAAACTGGATAGTGCCGTCGCCAACCGCGCAGCCCTCGCCGGGAATGGGATGTGATTTCACATAGTCGATTACTACTACGCCCGAGGGGTCAATCAGCACGAACTTGTTGTCCGGGGGATAGGCCTTCTCGCCCGGTGTCGCCGGCTCCCCGGCCTCGTTTCTGGCCAGTGTGGAGTAGGCCATCCCGAGATAGATGCCTTCCTCCCGGGCCAGCAATCTGCCCGGCGCGTAAAACGCCTCTTCATCGTCAACAAAGCGAATGGAATACTCCTGCCAGAAGACGATTTCGGCCCCGCTGCGGGCGGCGCGACGACTCCACTCCAGATAACTCTCGGTTTCATCGGCATACACCTGCTGGTAGTCGGCCAGTGTTTCTGCCTCGTGCATCCGTTTTCCGATATCGTCCGACGAGCCCACCGAGGCAATTGTTACCGTGCGACTGTCGGGCGGGCAAAGGGTCATACGAAGTCCGCCTCCGAGCAGGACCATTGTGACTGCGACCGAGTATACTGTCGCAACTGTGCGGATTCGTCGCCACTCAAACGACTCCTCCCACACTGCATTGATCGCCGAGGCCAGCCAGGTGATCATGAACGCCACTCCCCAGCTGCCCGTCACCGACACCAGTTGCGTCATCAGAGGATCGCTGAACTGCGAATTGGCCAGCAACCCAAACGTCGCGTACGGGCTAACGGAAGCCATGCAGTACTCCATGCCTACCCAGGCGACCGGAAATACAAGCGTCGCCGTGATCCCCGAGAGCCGGGGAGCGATCAATCGATCAACGATGAACGGCGTGTACATCAGGAAGCCAAGTCCTAAGACCAGGCCAACCGAATACGGATCGAACCCTCTGGTCATAATCATGTGCAGCCACATGATCAGGCTGGCAATTGAGTACATGACAATACCGGCGACCAATCCCCGGAGAGGTCGCTGAGTCCGGAGGAACCGAAGCAGGAAGAGGGGAGCCAGCCAGGTGGCGAGGGGCGATATCCAGCGGCCGTTGGACACAATGCACAGCAGGCCGGCAAGCACCAGCCAGAGCCACGAAACACGGTCGACAGCCTTCGGCGCAGGCTCGTTCGATTTGTTCATGCATGTACTCACAGTTAGTGGTGGACGACTACCCCAAGGTACTACGACTCAACCGGTATGTAAAGATCCTGATAGACCCGGTTGGCACACCCCACACCAAAAAAAAGCTGCCCCGGCCAGTGCCGGGGCAGTCACAGTCGCGTCCTGATTCATTGCAGCACTACGGACAGTCAACCAGTGGCGGGAAATTTATGAAAAAGTGATCAATCATGGCCGTCAGATCGCCCACATCGATGACTACCGGTCCGGGACCCGGTTCGAAGACGATATCGGCCTCGGCCGGACAGCATACCGGTGTAAACGTGATAAACAGGTGATCGATCAAGTTCGTTAAATCACCAACATCAACGCCCTGATCGGCGGGATTGCAGCTGGGAACCAACTGGACATTTCCCCGGGTGCCGATACAGCAGCAGGCGTCACCGACACCGTCGCCGGATGAATCCGTCTGATCGGCATTTGAGGTATCCGGGCAATTGTCAACCGAGCAGGTGTTCTCCGCATAGCCAGGATTACCGTACCCGTCGGCATCCGTATCCGTACAATCATCGCACACATCGCCGATGTCGTCGCCGTCGGCATCTTCCTGCAACGGATTGTACACCAACTCGCAATTGTCTATCACATCCGCGATACCGTCGCCATCGCCGTCGGGACCGGCCTCGCACTCGTAGCTCGCAATACTGAGATTGTCAATATTCCAACCGCAGTATTCCCAATAGCTGTCGGCCTCACCCATAGTGAATCGGAGATAGACCGTGGTATGGCCGTCGACGATTGAGGATAGGTCATATTCAACCGGCACCCAGGCGCCGTCGTACACTTCCACCGCGTTTTCCCAGACAATAGTCCAGTTGACACCATCGGTGGACACTTTGATATAGGCATGATCATACAACGGCTTTTCAACGCCGAGCCAGCGCATAAACCGCAAACGAGTGCCGAAGCCGCCGCTGCAGTCAAAGGCCGGGCTGGTGAGATGGGTTTCATCCAATCCCGCTTCGTAGTCACCGTTAAGATTGTAACCGTACACATTCGAGCCTTCGAAGGCTGCCGACGGATCCGGTCCGCCGTGATCGCCGCCACCGCCGGTCGGTGTGCCGCGCCCCCAGAGACCCTGACCGATCCAGCCTTTGTCAGTCTCGAAATCATCCTCGAAAACCATTGACTGAGCCGCGGCGACAATCGCGAAGTGCGGTTGCGATGTATCCGCCGGGTCGTAGTACCGTCCTTCCACCGCTTCCTCGGCGCTGACAAAAAACTCTACCAGACTGCTGCACGGGAAGGCCGGCAGAACGGCATCGTAGTCGTTGGGCGAAGTCTCTGTCATTGCGATTGTCGTATAAGCTCCGCCGTTCACCGCGTAATGCAGTTGTCCCGAACTCG
>JAHIVM010000023.1 GCA_018816665.1 Candidatus Zixiibacteriota bacterium | reverse complement strand
AGAGGATGTCTCCAGCAGATGGACCTCTGTCAAAGGGGCCGTCGACCGGCCTGCAGCATCTTGCGGAGACCTGCGCTACGAGGGTAGAGCACCTAGGCATGCAGATCGCGGTTCCGAGGTCCGCCGTAGCCGGCGCGAGAAACCCGACAAAGACAAACGGGTCGTCAGACCCGTCACCCCTGCGCACGCAGGGGCCCATTGATTTCTTGATAATGGATTCCTGCTTTCTCAGGAAAGACGGGTGGGATGCCCCCCATTGTCTCTAGCCGTAGCGACGATCTCCGCACGCCGCGTTGTCCGTCCATTTGATTGATCGTAGTCGATCTGTGTGTTGACTGACAGGTACTCCGGCAGAGATCGGCGGTGAGACCGATGACACGCAGGTCTCTGAGGCAGAGGATGTCTCCAGCAGATGGACCTCTGTCAAAGGGGCCGTCGACCGGCCTGCAGCATCTTGCGGAGACCTGCGCTACAAGGGTAGGGCACCTAGGCATGCAAATCGCGGTTCCGAGGTCCGCCGTAGCCGGGGCGAGAAACCCGACATCGTTGTCCGATCCCGCGACTGAAGTCATGGGGCACCGGCAGATCACTAATCCCCGTAGGGCGGATCCGTCTTCGAATCCGCCGCAGACGCGTGCAGCCGTGAAGCTGAGAATTCCTGATTCGCGCCCATCCCATCGTTGTCGGAAATACAGTTGCGGCAGGATCGCGGACGGTCCTGCCCTACCAAAACTGAAGCAGTAAGCCATCCTTCGACAGGCTCAGGATGACTTGTGGGAATGGTTCACAGCCCTGGTGCCATTCTCAAGTCTTCTTGAGGATGTCTTCCTCCACCGTCAGACTTCCCGCAGTGTACGTAGTCGCTGTAGGGCAGGTGCGTCCGCGGACCTGCCACATTTACAACCCGCCACCCAATCAGTTGACTCCAATAGACTCGATGGTGGCACGTCCGAAGACGCACGTGCCCTACAATCCTACACCAACCGCAGGCGGGCGTCCTCCAGAAAGTACAACCGGTCTGCCACGTTCTCCACAAACTCACGGTCGTGACTCACAATCAGAAAACCTCCGGGGAAACTCTCCAGCAATCCCTCCAGTGCCTCGACTGTTTCGATATCCAGATGAGAGGTGGGTTCGTCGAGAATCAAAAAGTCGGCCTGCTCCAGAATACATCGCACCACTGCCGCCCGCACCAACTCCCCCTGGGAGAACTGTGTCAACGGGCCATGCACCCGATCACCACGTAACAATGCCGCCCCGAGCACGCGACGGGCCTCGGTCTGCGACATCTCCAGATCCGTAAAGTTGTCCAGCAGATTGGACGACTCAAAAAACCCGGCCAGCCCCTGCGGCAGACAACGCAGCTTCACGCCGTCGTTGAAACGGAATTCCCCCGACGTTGATTCAATCTCCCGGCACAGGATACGCAGCAGTGTTGTTTTCCCCGAGCCGTTGGTCCCCATCACACACACGCGGTCGCGTGTCGAGACAGTCAGGTCAACTTCACGAAACAACTCCCGACCATCGCCCGAGGCGATTTCCGACGGCAGCCGGTACGACAGATCCTTCAGGAATATCACCTGGCGGTTTCGAACCTCGTACTCCGGCAGTATCAGTTTCTGACGTTTCGGCACGAACGGCTTCGTCTCATTAAGCCGGGCAATTTCCTTCTCCGCTTTGAGCTGGGCCGACTTCGCACGCCGCGCCTGTTTGGCGGCCTGCTTGGCGATATGCGGCTTGGCGGACCCGGCCCCGCGTTTGGACTTCTCCTTACGCGCCGCCCATGTCATGCGGGTAGTCATCTCCTGCTGCAACTTGCCAATCTGGGCGCGGATAGTCCCCGCCCGGTGATGTCTCGCCTCGACATCGGATGACACCAGCGCACGTACCGCTGAGAACCCGCCTTTGGTCTCAAACACGCCTTGGGGGCTGAGATACACGGTCCGGTCCGCCACCCGATCCAGCAACCGTCGATCATGCGACACCAGCAGGACCGCGCAGTCATCGTTGCACCCGCCCAACAACGCGTCTTCAAAGGCCAGGATTCCGGCCATATCCAGATAGTTGGTGGGTTCATCGAACAGGAGCAGGTCCGCCCCGGAGGACAGCGTTTCGATTATACCGCGCTTGCGCAGCTCGCCATCGGAACCGGGCCGTCCGGCCGCAACGTCTTCATCGAGCGCGAAAGCAATCCACATATCCCGCGAACCGTCGCCCCGCCCGCCGATCAATTGCTCCGATTTCCGTACCGGTTCCTCGTTTTGCTGGCCCAGGTACGCGACCGAGGCATCGGTGACAAGATGGAGTTCGCCGGTCGTTTGCAGTTCGCGATCCGCCAGGACAGACATGGAATCACACGCCCGGTGAAACACGATATCAAACAACGTGCTTTTGCCGCTGCCGTTCGCCCCCACCAGGGCCACTGTCTCCCCCCGTCCGACCGAAAACGACAGGCGTTCAAAAACAGTTTTGTCCGGATAAAATGCCGAGTAATTCTTTATGGTGAGAAGTGGTTTGTAAGCCATGTAAGCTCCCGGGTTTTGGGGCAGACGCAGCCGCCCGGCGTTTGGTGCCCTGGAGCCGTATCGACTTCCCAAGGCACGTACGGTGTAACCTGAGTGAGATTGTTCTCTGAAGCTTACATGTTCACATTGGGACTCCTGATAGCGTTATGGAAATATACACGAATTTGAGTTTCGGTCAAGTCAGACCTGTTTTTGACGGCGATCCCAAATCCTTGACAAACGCCACCGGAACAGACACGTTTTATACGTATGAAGCACCGGTCCACACACACCGCCGCCCTGTTGCTTGCGGGCATCCTGCTGCTGACTCTGTTGTCGGCCTGTGACGACGAACCGCCGACACAGTCACAGCCGCCGGCGAATGTGATAGTCCCCCTGGCGGTCGGCAACACCTGGTGGGGTACATACACTTACTATGACAGTCTGGGCAACGAAGTCTTCTCGCGCGGGACAAAAACCGCCGTCCTTGATCCGGCCGTGTTGCGATGGCAGGTGTGGTACGGATGGGAAATCGATGACGGCCTTCACGGGCCGAACGAGCTGGTGCGTAATTTCGCCGACGGTTTCTATCAATATGCGACCGACAGCCTTGGAATGCCCGCTCCCATCCACATACTCAAGTATCCGGCCGACTCGGGGGATACGTTCAATCGCGATGGTCGCACAGTAACGGTCATCTCAACACATGACACTGTGACCGTCCCGGCCGGGCAGTTTGTCTGCTATGTTTACGAAAGCGAGGGTTTCACGCAGTATGTCCAACCGAATACGGGATTGGTGATCGTGGAAATATTGGGTGAGATTGCCATCAACAATGCAATGGCCGCGCGCACGGTCTACGTGCTGGACAGT
>JAHIVM010000279.1 GCA_018816665.1 Candidatus Zixiibacteriota bacterium | reverse complement strand
TTCGTCGGGTGACTTCCCCCCCTTCTGCGAGTAGGCATTCATGTCGGGGATTCGATGTAGGGCATGTGCGTCTTCGGACATGCCGCAACCACACCTCAGATGACGATCCGATGGGCGCTCAGATGATTTCTTCTGGCTTATGATGTTTCTGAGACGTAGAATAAACATGGATTGTTGACCCCACCCGAGGCACGGACGGGCCACCGGCCCGAAGGGGCAGACGAGGGCGTCTGCCGCCCACAAAACATTGAAGTGCAACCGGGGAGTACATATCCTGAAGAAGAACCAAATCTCGACCCACCGCAAGCGGTGAGGCACCGGCGGACAGTCAAAACGCGCGTCGGGAGTCCAAGAGGTACATCGACGCTCAGTCCGATGCCGCGAGCAGATTTGTTGACCCAGAAGGGGAGGTGCGTTGATATGCTCAAGAAGCTACTGCTGTTCCTTCTGATTGTAGCAGTATTAGTCTCACTGTTGGTACTATACTTCATAGAATCGTGGAAAATAGTCGTCGATCGGACCTCGTTCCCTGAGTATGACGGTACTATCCTGTTGTGGGGCAGGATGAACCACATCTTTGATCTCAGAATGGGAAGGGACACGACGATCGTATTCCAGGAGTTGAGTTTCGCGCCTACAATTCTGTGTGTCGGGCCAGGAGACACACTTCTGACTATGTCTTTCGAGGAGTTTGTGCCAGACAGTGTGCAAAGAAATGTCAGATCTCTAAGGACAGGTACCGTGATCAGCAAGTATGTGCCGTTTTCGGATACAGTGATTACTGTGGAGCCCGACTTGGAGCCTCACTATAGCGTGCATGACATGGATTGGGATATGGAAACCTCCACATACATATTCAACCGGTTTGCGCAGGGTAGCTCCAGGGATCCGATAAGACTTTCTAGGGACTTCAATCTGATAGGTCCGGTGTCTGTTGTACCTGCTGCGGTCGACTCTGATGAACTGTGGGCGGTCTGGAGTCTTCCTAATGGGAAGATGCTCCTGAATGTCCACAATGATCGCGTGGCTGTGGTGGACTCGCAGGCAGCGGTGGAAGACACAATTGCTGTGGGAATGAATGTACTGTGCGTGTCTCCAAATAGAAGGCGCGTGTTGCTGATGGACCCCGGTCGGAATGATCCGGACAGTTTCCTGATTTGGCCCCTTGATGGGTCTCCCTCGACAACTGTGCAATTGGATGGGCGGTTCAGACGTGTGGCTTGTTTCTCCCCTTCAGGTGAGCAATTGGCGCTCTTCAAGGTGGCCGGCGGGTTGCTCGAAGATGGATACCAATTGTGTGTGTACGACATTGCCAGGGACTCGCTCTGGCGGACGTCGATGGTCTCCGGTTGGACCAAACCTATCTGGCTGGAGAGGAGATGGCCAGAGTTATTCGGTCTCTAGAGTACTGATACTCCAACCCTTTTGGCCAACATGATGGTACCCAACATTTACACAGTCCCCACCAGTTCAAACAGCGGCAGGCACATGGCCGCCAGGATAAAGGCCACGATCACGCCGAGGCCGATGATGATGATCGGTTCAATCAGGGCGGTCAGAGTTGTAATCTCGGACTCGGTCTCGCGTTCGTAGAAATCCGCCGACCGGCCGGTGGTACAAACCCACGACATAGGTAACAGTCTAGCGTCACGACATAGGTAACAGTTTATACTGCGGTACCAGCAAAGAGGTGTTGCAGTGCCGTGGGAGGAGACCTGTGTTATGGACGAGCGACTGAAGTTCATAGGAGCTTACCTGGAGCAGGAGAGCTCGATGTCAGCTTTGTGTCGGTCTTTTGGGACCGGTGGCCCACCCGTGCCTCGGGTGGGATTCAAAGTGATACACCAAGCCCGCCCGCCCGTCAGCGCTATCATATCATTGACAGCAGAGTCCGTTTCCCCGTATACTTGAATAGCATAACATAGAAGTGCAACCGGGGAGTACATATCCTGAAGAAGAACCAAATCTCGACCCACCGCAAGCGGTGGGGCACCGGGCTGGCTGACGGAAACGATACGATAGGGGACGGGGCAGACGAGGGCGTCTGCCGCCCACAAAAATACTTATTCGATCCCTCAGTGTTAACGCCGGCAGATGTCACCGGAAGGTTCTGAGATGACGTTAATTGAAAGTGGCTTCATCAGAGACTTTCGCAAAAACCGCGGTTATCAGATTGTCGCGGGGCTCTACCTGTTCTTCGCGGGTGCAGCGTTTTATGATCCGGAGTGGACGCGTATTTTTTTTGGGCGAATCGTGCCGTTTGCCGTGGCCTTGTCAGCGGCCTATGTCCTTGTTGCATTGCTCAGTAGGTGTAGGTATGTCCACTATCCCCGGACTGGTTTTGCAGTTCTTCTACCCAATGTGTTGTTGATCTTACTTGCCCCTGTGAAGTACCCGTGGGTCTCGCACACAAGAAAGTTCGGCCTACTATTCTTGGGCTTCAGTTGGGCGATGTGGATCATGGGCAAGAGAGCCTGGCAGGAGACTATGGAATCTGACGATGGTACGGAGGATGTAGACCAGTGATCAACTGGGTAGTAGCAGGTGGCCCACAGCTTGATGTGGAATCCTCATGTGTGAGTTTCAGTCGTAATCGTAAGGCATGTGGGACCGGTGGCCCACCCGTGCCTCGGGTGGGATTCAAAGTGATACACCAAGCCCGCCCGCCCGTCAGCGCTAACATATCGTTGACAGCAGAGTCCGTTTCCCCGTATACTTGAATAGCATAACATTGAAGTGCAACCGGGGAGTACTTATCCTGAAGAACAACCAAATCTCGACCCACCGCAAGCGGTGGGGCACCGGGCACAGGCAAGTGTAGTTCCCAGGGCAGGGTCAATCGTGCAAGGTGGGGCATCCCACGTCTAAATACGTGGGGTACCCAGTCAATGTTACCGTTTCTCTACTTCCTCCAGCCGCGACTTCATATCTTTCAACTCAGCCGAAAGCGACCTGACCAAATCCACAAGTTCATCGTTATTAGAAGTTGCATCAGGCGATGCGGCCGTGCGCGTGGCGTTTGTCGCAGCCTCTATTTCCGCCGACATCGGGAGCGGTGTGGGGTAGAGAATATCGTCGCCGATTGCCTCCGCAACACCGTTCTTGCTTGAATATACAGTCGGGATGAACAGCAGGAAGACCGTCTTGTTTGATATCTGGGGTGCATCATCACCATAGTGTATCCCCTGCAGGTAGTAGGTGTAGGTGCCCGCCGACGGGCAGTAGAAAAGCTTCTTCGTGGCGAGCGTGGTTCTTATTGTCCCCTCATTAAAGTCATTGCCGAGATACAGAGTATTCACGTGATCAGGTTGGCTGTCCGGTGAGTCCGCGATGCCTATGTACACCGAGCAGTAGCCTGATAAGCCATGGTCTATTTCTATCGAAGCGTCCGCAAGTGCCACGATGTACCCGGCTGTGGGTACCGTGATCTCCCTTGAATGGTAGGTCGTCCATGTATCAGCAATAGTCTGCGTGGTCGAGCTCGTCGGTGCGACGGCGATACCGACCTCGTCGATGATGTTGTCGCGACCAATTGCATTTGCCTCGAACGCATCCGCGTGGAAGGTGCCGGCGACATCAGCGTCGCCATTGATGTAGGCACCGCCGTTGACATGCAGCCGAGCGGACGGACTGCCGGTGCCGATACCGACATTGCCGCCGTTCTGCAGGAAGAGCCGGTAGTCGGCTACGCTGGTTTCAGAGATATTGAGCCCACCGTTGTAATAGCCAAAGTGCCATCGATCGGTTTCGCTGGTCTGAAGACCGATACTGCCGTTGACCGTTAACGTCCTGGTCGGATTGGTGCTCATGACACCCAGCCGGCCGGACTGAGTCGCAGTGAGTACCTGAGCGGCACCGTACTGGCTGTACAATCCGATGGACGAGGCAGGCATGTGAGAGTCGGCGGTGCTGGGTACGAACCACCTCCAGGCGTCGGTGCCGTTGGTGAACGACACACCCGCTCGCCCCCACGTACCGCCGTCGTAACCTGCCTGAATGCGCACATAGGTATTGATGGCGGGATCATCACCCATGACATGTAGCGCATACTGCGGGTTATCGGTCCCGATACCAACCCTTGGTGAGAAATAGTGCTTGGGACCGAAAAAATAGCCGCCAAAGCCGGTTGCGGTGGTGCCAAAGACACCTCGCCCCTCGCTGCTCATTCCCATGACGCCGTACCCCGTGCTGCCGTTGAAGCCCATGACGCCGGCCGCCAGCCCGGTGCCGTCGGTGTGTCCGTACACAGCCGTCACATCGCCCTCGACCTCAAGCTTCACGCTGGGATCGGAAACGCCGATGCCCACGCTGTCTCTGCCGTCGGCCAAACGGACAGTAGTGCCGTCATCAATCCAGGCTCCACTGCCACCGGGGCTGCCCAGCGCATACTGGGCCGTGTCCGATGATTTGGCGTGGTAGGCGTATGGAACGGCAACCAGTTGTGTGCGAGGAGTCAGTTCCGGATCGGACTCGACCGTAATCCCAAGCCAGCGAGGACTGTTGTCGACAAACAAGTCGGCCGGCAGGGCTACGTTAGACCCCAGAAGGTAGGGAAACAGACCATCCGTGACGTTTATTTCCCGGGCGCCGGATGACCAGAGGCGCGTACCTCCGGTTTGACTGTCGTAAATGGCAAAGGTCAACGTCTGGGAACCCTGAAGCGGGACTCCCGATGCATCGGTGGCGCGTCCCTGAAAACTAATCAGGTGAGGAACATCGGCCGTCACCGGAATGCCAAAGGCGATCGTAAGTAAAGTGATAACCAGAACACTGGATACGAGTTTGCGCATGATTTGTGTTTCCTGCCTTGAACGTCAGACGTGTATATTCTAATATCGTAAATTTGATCTTTTTTTCAACCCCTTTTCTCTTGTTTTTCAGAGGCCCTCCAATCACATTGAGTCGGGGCCGAAAAAACACGCGATAGGCTGACAGTGTACAGGAACTCCGTCGCATGGCCGTGGTGAACAATCGCTGTAAGATTCGTCCGCATCCAGACATCAGAATCATATGGAGAATCCTATGACACTCAGTAAATTAGCAGCACGAGTTGTAGTTGTCCTGCTGGCCGGTTGCGTATTCGTTCCCGCTTCCGGCACGGCGGGCGAAGACGACGTGTCATCGTATGTGTCGCTGAACCGCCTCAAGTCATCAGGTGCTGACTGGGAAATCACTCGTCAGGACATAACTCCGGAGGCGGGTCATATCAGGTTGCAGCACGACAACTGGCTGATGTATTTCCTGCACTGGCGTCCACTTGACAGCACAAACCGCGACCTGTCGGTCAGCTATGTTCAACACCACCTGCTGAACTTCTGGGGGCCGGAAATGCCCTTCAGTCTGACCGATGACACCGGTACAACTACGGTCGCCGGGCATCCGGCCTGGTATGCGGGCGGCACTATCGGCGGGGGGGCTATCAGAACGCGTTTCATCGTGTGGAATTGCGAAGAGACCAACCGCCAGTTCACCGCCGACTGCAATATCAATCTGAGTATGGGGACGGTGGAGAAGCAGTTGGAGACGCAGTACGATATCACGGCTGCAATCTGCTGCCATGACGGCTGCACGTCGCCCGAAGATGCCGACCTGCCACAGGTGCATTCGTCGAACGAATGGAATCTGCAGTTTGCGACACCGGCGTCATGGCGGACACTTCCCTTTCAGGCATCAAGCTGGTTTCCCGATGGGATGAGTCTCACCAACGGTACGCTCTGGACCCTGATGACCGATTCGGACAAGTTGATCGATCTGCGCTGGATCGGTCACGATGAGCCCGTCACAGTGGCCCGACTCGAAAGCTTGCTGAATGAACTACTTGTAGACTCGGTTGCGGCGGCCAAAAACCCGGGCGTGTTTTCATTTCTCATCGACACCGGTTATACGGCCGACGGTCGCGTGTGGGTCAAGGGGACGCTTGAGTGGCTGCAGTCCTACGACGGTGAGTTGCTGGCGGATGAACGCACGTTTGTAGCCTCGCTCTGGACCAACGAGAATCGTGATTTTCTGATGCTGGCCAGCATTATCCACATGAATGAAATCTGGGGACGTCAGATCGATCTGTCTCCCACGCGAGAGACAACGCAGCGGTTTATCTCAGACGAGGTCATCCCGGCTATTGTCGTGTATTAGCTCAGGGGTTCCGCAAATGTCCAGTGACCCACCCTTGCCTCAGTTGGGATTTATGGCCCATCGTTGACAACGGGGTCCGTTGTTGGCTATACTGCTGTGTGATGATTGCCGTCATACTAGGCGGCGAACCCATGGATGAGACAAAGAATAATACCCACCGCAAGCGGTGGGGCACCGGGCCAACGCTTTGAGTTCAAGACCAAGCTCGTTGGGAAGTAATGATGAGATTACAGAAGAGAGAAAGAGACAAACGCAACGAGCTAGTTGCGATTGCGAATGCCATGCTCAGTGGAGAGACAGATCTCATTGAGGGTGTGAGAGATATCTGTTCCCTGCGCTTTGCAGTCGGCGACCCTCAAGACGATGCGTTCATGTTTTTTATCGCAGCTGACTCTGAAACTGACCATTTTCCTGTTGGTCAGCAACGCAAACTTTGCGCAGATGAATACCTTCAACGTGTTGACCGTGAGATGCAACGTTATCTTGCGGATGCAAGAGAAGATATGATGACTGCATGTAGAAACATTGTCAGTGTCTTTTCTCGAGAGGACTAGACTGGACCGAGGCCAAATTCCCGATCGGCGGCCCACCCGACGCATGGGTGGGCTGCTCCGGGCTACAAACCCAGGAACCGAAGTCGTGCTACTGGTGCCGCGTCTCCGCGCGGGTTCCAGGGCAACCACATCAGTCGTCTTTTTTTTACACTGTCCCTACCAGATCAAACAGTGGCAGGTACATGGCGACCAGGATGAACGCCACTATCACGCCGAGACCGATGATAATGATCGGCTCGATCAGGGCGGTCAGAGTCGTAATCTCGGACTCGGTCTCGCGTTCAAAGAAGTCGGCCGAGCGGCCGGTGGTACAAACCCACGACATAGGTAACAGTCTAGCGTCACGACATAGGTAACAGTTTATACTGCGGTACCAGCAAGGAGGTGTTGCAGTGCCGTGGGAGGAGACCTGTGTTATGGACGAGCGACTGAAGTTCATAGGAGCTTACCT
>JAHIVM010000278.1 GCA_018816665.1 Candidatus Zixiibacteriota bacterium | reverse complement strand
AAGTTTCTCGGCCTGCTCCATATCAACCGTCTCCTGGGCCTTTTCGACAAGGCTGACAATGTCACCCATGCCCAGGATGCGTGAGGCCAACCGATCCGGGTGGAACGGTTCCAGGTCGCCGAGTTTCTCACCAACCGAGGCCAGCTTGATCGGGCAACCGGTGACCTTGCGAATCGAGAGTGCCGCACCACCGCGCGCATCGCCGTCGAGCTTGGACAGCACCACTCCGGTAATGTCCAGCCGCTTGTGGAACTGGTCCGCGACATTCACCGCGTCCTGACCGGTCATGGAGTCCGCTACGAGCAGAATTTCGTGCGGCTCAACCTCAGCCTTGATCGTCTCCAATTCCTGCATGAGGTCATCATCCACATGCAAACGGCCAGCGGTATCAAGTATCACCAGGTCAAAGAAATTCTTCCCGGCGTATTTAACTGCCTCGCGGCAGATTTCGGTCGGCTGTTTGCCTTCCAGGAAGAAATGCTCTACCTGGATGGAGTCTGCCAGCACTTTCAACTGCTTGACCGCCGCCGGTCGATTTATATCGGCCGCTACCATGAGCGGCTTTTTGTTTTTCCGTTTGGCCCATAGCGCAAGTTTGCCGGTCAGGGTGGTTTTGCCCGAACCCTGAAGTCCGCAAATCATAAACACGGTGGGGGTTTTGTCGATTGGCGTGAGTTCGACAACTTTGCCGCCCAGGAGTTCGATCAGTTCGTCGTGAACGACCTTGACAATATGCTGGCCGGGGTCGATCGACTTGAGGACCTCGGTCCCAATAGCCTTTTCCTCGACCGCCTTTACAAAATCGCGGGCGACTTTGTAGTTAACGTCGGCCTCGAGGAGGGCCTGACGGACCTCGCGCATGGAATCCTTGATATTCTTCTCCGAGATCTTGCCCAGACCTCGGATTTTCTTGAAGGCTGATTCCAGCTTGTCGCTCAGGTTCGTAAACATGCTCGGCGGCCCAGCCGCACTCCTAACTAACGCTATAAAAAGCACTTAGCCACCGGCGTCCCATTCCAGCGCGGGACGTCGCCACCGGCGGCTGACATATCCAAGCCTCATTCTGCCTGAAAATGGGCGGAATGAAGCCCACTAATATAGGTAAATCAAGCGATTAGGCAAGGGATTAATAGCGGGATCGCCGCGCTGGGTCTGCGGATAGGCCTTTGTACGGCAACCGGATATGGGACGGCTTTCGTCGGTAGGTTGGGCTGGGACCGGTTTCAGGGTGGCTCGCCCCAAGGGTCGAGTGAAAGTAGGGCACGTGCGTCTTCGGACGTGCCGCCGAAGGACCTGGGATGACGACGGCCTGAACGGTCAAATGTGTATGCGGCAGGTCCGCGGACGCACCTGCCCTACAGCTTCTGAGTCCGGGCCATCGGGTGCCACAGTCAAGTCTTCTTGACTGTGTCCTCTCCAGCCTATCAGTCAAGCGCCCTGTCCCGATCCTAATGACCGGTCAGCTTGATGACCGGGGATCAAAACCACCAATCCCGCCATCAAGCTGGCGGGTCATAGGATGCGATGGACTGTGTACAGTAAGGCACATGTGGCTGGGTTCATTCAATACTACGCAGGACCCGGGTTCGAAGACGGACCCGGGCTACAAGACTCACAATTTCACACTGAAAGGCTGTCACGTGAGGACACATGACAGCACCGGACCGGGTGCATCGGTGATCATCCCCGCAACTCCTTCAACACGTCCTTAATCCTCGGGGCTACCGGCTCATCACGGCTGATCGGGTAGTCAAGCCCCGTATCCTCCATGCCGTCGCCCTTGTAGGCCATCGTTTTGCATCCGCACGCCTGCGCCTCTTTGAGCACCAGTCCGAATCCTTCATCGTAAGATAGCAATACAAACAGATGCGCCCGGTTGTAGACTTCCGCTAATTCCTCGCGGGTCACCTGTCCGGCGAGTTTGATGCGGTCTTTGACTCCAAGGTCGGCAATCAGCTTTTCCAGCTTCGGCTGCTCCGGGCCGCGCCCGTAGATTTCCAGCTTCAGGTCCGGAACCTTGGCGGTTTCGGCAATCAACCGGTCAAACATCTTGCGTTCGATCAACGCGCCAACAGACACTATCAGATTGGGATCGCGCTCGCCTTTGTTGTCCGAAAACATCGGACCGATAGGCATCGGTTCAACCGAGATGCGACCCTCATCCAAAAACGGATACAGCTTAAGCAGAATGCGCTTGAGATCCTCGGACACGCATTGCCAGGTGTCGACCTTTTTCGCAGCCTCAGCGTAATGCCGGGCCACAAACGGGAATTTGACCAACTGGTATAAGTCCGTGCCGTGGCAGATGACATGCAGGTGGTCAACCTTGCCGGCTACGAAGGTCCCGTTGGGGAACCACCAGTGGGCGATCACTTCGATACGCTGACCCTTGTTCTTGTTTTTCAGCCATTCAATATCCCGAATCAGCTTTTTGCCCGTTCCCAGAAAGTAGCTCGCGAGGGCGGGCCACTTGAGCGGGTTGCGGATTGCTTTGGTCATGGGGAAGACGCCCGACGGGTAGTACAGGATATCAACCTCGACTCCCCGCGTGGCACGCAGCAGTTCGGCATGGTCCTGCACAAACAGACCGGCGACCGGGTTGTTTTCCGACGGGTAGTTGTGAGTAATAACGGCAATCATAATGGCTTATACCTGACTGTTATCGCAACGGTTGGCCCAATATATCGTTATCGGGTGTTTGGGGGAAGGGTTTATGCGCGGCACTAGTCCCTGAACCGGCGCAGGTCGGACCAGTTGAAAGTCCATTCGGGCGTGAGCAGGCGGCCAACCGGTTTCACCCGGTACCACGGACTCAGGTCCTTGTCATTCGGGTTTTTGAGAATATGCATATCCTGGGCGGGCGTGAACCCCTGCGCCAGCATCATGAGCTTGCGTTTGCCGTCGGCGGATACGACCACATCGATAACTATCACCGCATGTCCGGGAAATCCGCCCTGAATGAACATATCACCGGGCCGGATGTCATCGGAGATAATCTCCGGCTCAAGCTCTCGTTTCAACGAATGTGTTCCGGCGTACATAAAAACAGAATCGAGATAACTACGGAAACTCCGGTACGATGAATCCGGTGGTGCGGACTGCCTGAAACTCACTTTGTTACCATCGACCTTGGGGCGAATCCCTCGCTTCCAGTCACTCCATCGGGCGGTGTCGCCGGATGTGAAGTTGAAATGAATGCGGTCGTGTTGTTTTTGACACAGCAGATATTCGGCGCGGAGCCGCATGACGGCATCGGCGCATTGCTGTAAGTCACGCGGGCCGGTGTCGATATCGAGTATGCGGTAATGAGCCTTCTGGTTGGTCTTAGGGCTGTGATCGTAGACATACACGGTGTTGTCCCCGGTACGCAGGGGCAGGTGCCGCAGCCAGGATCCAAACGATGTTGAGTCCTGTGCGAGTCTCGTGAAACCCTCGGGCGGAGCGATAGACTGAACCGTCTCAATGGCGCTCTGCGCTGAACCGGGCAGCCACGGATACCGGGACTCGGCGGAGACTCCGCCTGCCAGACACAGCGCGGCCACAAGCGCGACGGCCATACGAGATACCGATGGGTGCTGTCTGTTCACAATTTGGTGCTCCCCTTGGTTGTGTACCTAACGATGGGGCATGGGGAGGCGGTGAGCAACAAGAATTGTAGGGCAGGACCGTCCGCGATCCTGCCGCAGCTGTAGCTGCGACAATGATCCGATGGGCGATTCGTAGAGAAGCGAGACACGCAGTCCATTAAGTAATGGTTCGCCAGGTGTTTTCGCTCGACAGCCTTTGGCCGGGGCACAAGGGCGTCTGCCGCCCACGTAAATGTTGACACCAATGTTCTCGACAAGGCCCGTTTCTCTGACGGGACAGAGACAATCACCAGCGCCTTCGCGCTGTCATTCCTGCGGACGCAGGTATCCATTGGTATCTTGTTGATGGTTGCGGGTCCCCGCCGGGGATTGTCACATCCTTACAATATCAACTAGACTACCTCAGTCACACCTGCTATACTGCAGGTACTTATGACACGCAAGGCTCTCCTGGGAAGCATAGTCCCGGCCGTGGTGGCAATACTCGCGGTGAACTTCGGTACTCAATGGTACGCAAATAACAAGGCCCTTTCGCCGTCTGAGGTGAACGAAGTGCTTGTGAAGGCCATGAGTGAGTTCAGCAAAACCCTGCCGGTAGTCATTGACGAGTACACCCGGGTTGATTCCGTAGCCGCGGGCGATCTCGAAATCACATACTTTCACACAATCACGGGTTTCGATGAAAATCTGCTCACGACAGAGTTGTGGAGTTCAATTGAGGCGCGAACTCGCGAGTCAGCTACACGAGAGAGTGAGATTGAGATATTCCGCCGAAACGGTGTGGACATGCACTACATCTACCTGGCGGAAGACGGTCACGAGTTGTTCCGCTTCGTGCTCGA
Source organism: Candidatus Zixiibacteriota bacterium (assembly GCA_018816665.1). Classification (GTDB taxonomy): domain Bacteria; phylum Zixibacteria; class MSB-5A5; order GN15; family FEB-12; genus JAHIVM01. Next base: position 3,104 of record JAHIVM010000278.1, on the reverse strand, counting down.
ACACTGAGGCTACTTCTCGGTCGTCTCCTTGATCGGCTCCACCATCACGCTGGTCTCCCGCTCCACCGTCACCAGTCCCGGTTTTGCTTTGCGCGGTTTCCGGACATACCGTCGCTGCGTATAAATCACCGGCACCAGCGCATTTTTGCGGGCCTTGCTGTGAAAAGCCGCCACGGCCGCGGTTTCCTCTATCTCGCGGGCTGTGGGCACAAATGACTTGTTGGGAAACTTCATCACCACATGCGATCCCGCGCATTGCTGCGTGTGAAACCAGAGCTCGTAGGGACGAGCAAAATCGAACGTCGTGCGATCGTTATCGGCGCCGTCGCGTCCGATGAATATCGTAATCCCGGTCGACAGCACCGCCTCCCGGTACGGCAGACGCGGCAGTGTTTCCCGTCGCTCGACATTTTTCGGCAACAGCGAGGCCAGTTCCTGCGCATACTGCTCTTTGGCCCGATCGAAGTTCTGTGTGAAATCCGACTGCATCGCCTCCAGCTCAGTCAGCTCGTCCTTCGTGATTTGCAGGCGACGTTGCAGCAGGTCCAGGCCTTCGCGGCCCTTGCGGTGGCGACGGAAATACACCTCAATATTGTCGTTAGGCGCCAGGGCCGGATCCAGCGTGATTTCGACTGTCTGCAGCGGATCGCTCATGATGTCATCAACCGTGATTGTGTCCATGCCTTTTTTGAGCTGATCCCGGTTGAGCTGGAGGAGTTCGGCGCGACGTTTGTAATCCTCGTAGCCCTCGGCCTCAGTGATATCGCGCTCGATGTTTTTCTGGCGACGGCGCAGGCGTTTGACCGCTCGCGAGATGGCCGCCACAATATTGCGCTCCTCGTCCTCCTCCTCCGCAACGGTCTGACGGAACCGCACGATATTGGCCACGGCCAGGGAGAGACTTTTGAACCGCTCCGGCGGACTATCAACCAGCGACAGCTTGTACGGGTAAGCCTCAAGCGATCGCTTGACCGTGTACAGATACGCGCGATCCGGATTGCGGAATCGCTCGGCGATGTCGCGGATAGTGCCGGCCAGATGATCGATTTCCTCGGGTTCCAGATCCTCGGTATACACATCCTCCACCCCCGCTCGCACGACTGCATCCCGGCCCATGGTCCGATTGAAACCGGACACATTGTTCTGGATGAAGGTCGCTGGCAGATGCAGACCCGATGACGTCAGAGCCTGAGCGAAACTGTCACCAGTCAGATCAAACGGGTCCAGACGGTCGCCCATGGGAGATACTTCGTAAGGCTCGCCCTCGGTGAAATCTTTTTTGCGCAGGGTAGCCAGTTTGTTGCCGGAGTCATCGAGCAGCCAGATATTGCCGTTGGGACCCAGCGCCTCAAAGAGGAGCCGACGAGGGTTGCCGTCGATATCGATCGCTACTTCAAACACGCGGTCCAGTTCCAGTTGACGGAGACCGCGGATTGTCGCCTCGCGGATGCTGAATATCGGCCAGGGCTTCTCGCGCGTCTCCACGGTCACTTTGGAGGCCGGAATACAGAAGGTCCCGGCTCCGGCCGGATGATAGACAAAACCCAATGCCAGCCGGGTCTTGCCTCCTTTTATGAAGAAGTAGGCCGCCCGCTCTTTGCGGTAGAACTCAGTCTTTTCGATACGAGCATCGGCGAATTCACCGGTGAGTTCGGCGATCAGACTCATGATGTGCAGTGCTGTTTGCATGGGACGAATATAGAGCGACGATCCCCGATCTCCAAGCACCTAGCGCGTAACGGCCGATCTGATCCTTGAAAAACCCGCCCCGCAATACTATACTGAACACGGAGTGATTGCCACCAATTCCACCAAGGGAGACAGATCATGAAACACGGAGCCAGGAACAAACTTACTGCGACAGTGACCCGGATCAAATCCGATGATATCATGTCACTGGCCAAGTTCACGATCTCCGGGACTTTTGAGATGGCCTCGGTCCTGACAACCGAATCGGTGAACGAGATGGAACTCAAGGAGGGCGATGAAGTTCAGCTTGTGATCAAGGCTATCCATGTCCTGCCGGTGAAAGAGGGCTGACCGGCGGGGATCGCGTATTTCTGTCACCGGATGTCGCCATTATAGACTGTAGCCGTCTATAAACCGGAACCTCACCGGGGTCCTGTGGGTTGAACAGATAAGCCCCTGAGGGGGTGTGGGCTTGAGCAGCTTTTGATATGACAACAGCGTTGGAGCGGGGCAGGATGCTCCGCTCCAATTTCGTTCTCGATCAATCTTCCCTTGATGCATATGACCCAGACTGGTAGGCGGGGGGCCTCCCTGTCCGACATTTCCTGGACATCAATCGTCGCAAGCTCCCGCGGACAGTGTCCCGCCTGGAACCGGGACCAATCCTGTTGTGTTTAACTGATACAAGTTCCATGTGGATGGAACCTGAGCAACTAACATTAGCTTAGCATCGTTGATACTTGTTATCAGGGATGTACCGCAATGCAGGGATGGAGTCGGGCAACTCCATCCCTGCCCTTCTGTCGTACCGAAATCTCCCGACAAAAACGTTCCCTTTTGACCATGATCGACCAACGGTGTCGGATTAGGTTTGCTCCGCGGTGTGATTCTGAAACCGGGTGTGTGAAGTCCGGGTTATAAGAGTTGACGTCCTCACGGAAGAGCGCGTGCAAACCTCTTAGCAGGGATGTCAGTGGCGGGGTCAGGAAGACCCCGCCATGCCTATGAATGGGCTTGTTTACCAAAACAAACACCCCCGGCCAATTCGCTGACCGGGGGTGATTTTGTGATCTGTCGCTAGGTGAAACGGCGAATTACTTCTTCGGGCCGATCATTTTCTCCGGACGGACCTTGGCATCAAACTCTTTCTCCGTCAGAAGTCCCAGCGCCACCGCGGCCTCTTTGAGCGTTGTCCCCTCTTTGTAGGCCTTTTTGGCGACTTTCGCGGCGTTATCATATCCGATATGCGGGTTCAGCGCCGTGACCAGCATCAGCGAGTTGGTCAGGTTTTTGTGGATGTTCTCCGCATTCGGCTCGATCCCAACCGCGCAGTTGTTGTTAAACGACTCGCACGAGTCGGCAATCAACTTGATCGACTGCAGCAGATTGTAAATCATCACCGGCTTAAACACGTT
>JAHIVM010000277.1 GCA_018816665.1 Candidatus Zixiibacteriota bacterium | reverse complement strand
GTCCAGGCGATACCCGTCTACGAGCGAACCGAACTGGTTGGAAAAGTGCTCAAAACGGTCGAGAGCAATCTGCTGTTTGGTTCCCTGCTGGTTGTGGCCGTGTTGTTTGTTTTTCTTGGAAATGTCCGCGCGGGTCTGATCGTGGCATCGGCCATTCCGTTTTCGATGCTGTTTGCATTTGATCTGATGTCCCGGGTCGGCATTGCCGGCAGCCTGATGAGCCTGGGGGCGATAGACTTTGGATTGGCGGTCGACAACGCGGTCATCCAGGTGGAGAACTCCGTGCGACGTCTGGCTCAACCGTCCGATGGACGCACGCGACTCCAGGTTATTCGCGATGCCATCTGGGAGGTACGCAAACCCACCCTGTTTGGGGAACTGATTATCATCCTGGTGTATCTGCCTATCCTGACGCTGGAGGGAGTGGAGGGCCGGCTGTTTCGTCCCATGGCGCTCACGGTTGTTTTTGTTCTGATTGGATCGCTGGTGTTGTCGTTCAGCGTCCTGCCGGCCCTGGTTGCGACCTTCCTGAAAAAAACGGTCAGGGACACAGAACCTCTTTTTGTAGAGTGGTTACGTCGGCTGTACCGCCCTGTCCTGCACATGGCGATACGGTTTCACCGCACCGTTATCATAGTGTCGCTGGTTCTGGTTGGCGCAGGTGCGTTGCTGTTTACCAGGCTCGGTTCCGAGTTTGTGCCGAGACTTGGCGAGGGAACGATCGTCATCAACTTTGTGCGCCTTGCCGGGATATCGCTGGACCAGTCAGTGGCCTACAACACGCAAATCGAACAGAATCTTCTGGCCTCCTTTCCGGACGAAATCAAACACGTGTGGACCCGTACCGGAACAGCCGAACTCTCCACCGATCCGATGGGACTGGAGCTGTCCGACATGTTCATCGCGCTGACCCCGAGGGATCAATGGACCCGGGCGGCAAGCCAGGAGGAACTGGTGGCAGCCATCGATACTGAACTGGCTGACCTGCCGGGGCAGAATCGCGTTTTCACTCAACCGATAGAAATGCGAGTGAACGAAATGATCGCCGGCATTCGCTCGGATATCGGTATCAAGCTGTTTGGCGATGATCTTGCCGTCCTGGAAAGTAAGGCCGAGGAGATTGCCGCCCTTGTCGAGACTATCCCGGGGGCCGCCGATGTGACCACGGAGCAGTTGACCGGTCAGCCGCAACTCCGCCTGAAAGTGGATCGTGAGCGCCTGGCGCGCTATGGCCTGACAGCCCGCGAAGTTCTCACCGCTATCGAGAGTGTCGGGGGAATCACTGTTGGCGATGTCTATGAAGGACAGCGACGGTTTGATCTTGTGGTGCGGGTGGATACCACGCGATTGTCCGGCCCGGAAGATATTCACCGCCTGCTCCTGACCTCCGGGGACGGCAGTATGGTATCGCTGGATCGTGTGACCACCGCGGTACTCGATGAGGGACCGTCAACCATCACGCGGGAGTGGAGCAAGCGACGGATCGTTATACAGTGCAATGTCCGTGACCGTGACATGGGTTCCTTTGTGGACGATCTGCGGGATCGTCTGGATACGGACGTTTCCCTGCCAAGCGGTTACTTCATTCGTTTGGGGGGACAGTTCGAGCATCTGGAACGCGCCCGGACCAGACTCATGATTGTCGTGCCAATATCGTTGTTGCTGATCTGGGGATTGTTGTACTGGACCTACAAATCGGCTCGTGATGCCCTGTTGATCTTTTCAGGTGTGCCCCTGGCGGCGCTGGGTGGTGTGGTAACGCTGGCCTTGCGCGGTATGCCGTTTTCGATTTCCGCCGGAGTGGGGTTTATTGCTCTCTCCGGAATAGCGGTGCTGAACGGACTGGTGCTGGTGTCGACCATCAAACGCTACCGATCCGACGGACTCGACATTGTCGAGGCGGTGCGCCAGAGTGCGATTACTCGTTTGCGGCCCGTGTTCATGACCGCGCTCGTTGCGGCCCTGGGATTTGTTCCCATGGCGATCTCGACCGGGGTCGGCGCCGAGGTACAACGTCCGCTGGCCACGGTGGTGGTGGGAGGCATTCTGACGTCGACCGCCCTGACGCTTATTGTGTTGCCGGCGCTGTACCTTGCGTTTGGACGGAAAACCCGCTCGGAGATGTAGGACGAGAAGACGTACAAACAAAAAAAGCCCCGGCATCCTGTGATACCGGGGCTTGTTCAGTTCTGTGCTGCACGTCTGCCGTTTGCTTACCTGGGCGGCCAGACTTTCCAGACTTTGCCGACCAGATCCGGACCGGGTTTCAGGGTAGTGTCACCGGGTTCCCATCCGGCGGGACAGGCCTCGGCGCCCTTGGTTTTGCGGACATGCTGGAAGGCATGCACCTGGCGGATTGTTTCCTCGATCTTGCGACCAACCGGAGGGGTCATCACTTCCATGGCCTGTACGACACCGTCGGGATCGATCAGGAAGCGACCGCGGATATTCACGCCGTTGCCCTCGTCGTACACGCCGTACACCTTGCCCAGATTTCCTGCGCCATCGGAAATCATCGGCCACGGGATACCGTTTTTGGTCATTTTGGAGAGTTCTTCTTCCACCCAGATTTTGTGCACGAAGGTGCTATCGGTTGAAGCCGAGAGAACTTCAACGCCGAGTTTCTGCAACTCGTCAAACTTGCCGGCGACCGCCGACAGTTCTGTCGGTCAGACAAACGTGAAATCACCGGGGTAAAAGCAGAGCAACACCCATTTCCCCAGGTAGTCCGAAAGCTTCACGTTCGCGAACGTTCCCTTGTGATAGGCGGGTGCTTCAAAGTCGGGAGCCTTGCCGCCCACTTTTACCATGACCATGCTTTTTTCTCCTGCTTCTTGCTTGCTTTCCGGTAGATCGTCTTTCTCGGCTGCCGCACCCAGTACCTTTCCGGTAGGTTTGGCACAACCAACAGGCTCGTCAGGCATTCACACCCTCCTTCTGTCAGCGTTCTGAAGTAAGCAAATCGTTGAGATGCCGTTGCGTTTACACACGAAGTTTAGGGCGTTCTGCCGCAACCGTCAAGTGCAAAAGGGGACAAAATTGTCCGCTAAGCGAGACGAAATCGGTGTCCGTTACGGCTGTGTCACCAATTGTCAGCTACTTCTGCGATGCGAAGGCCTTTGACAACGGCCGGTACAAAACTCGCGCCACGTTTTCAGCAATGGGGGCATCGTAATTCGACAACACGATGACCGTCAGGACGCCGTCGCTTTCAAGCGATGCGCTCACACCGGGGGCGCCGCCGGCAATACCTATTGCTGCCGCCGCGCGAGCCGGTGTTTCCTTTGCAGCGGTGTCGGCTTCCGGTTCCACGCCGCCAAAGTACCAGTTGGTGAAGTAGGGCGGCAGCAGGCGATACTCGCGAAGCGCGTTGTCGAACGCCAGCAGGTCATCAACTGTTGACTGGGCACTGCCGGCCGAATTGCCGCGAGCGGGGAGCATGTAGATGTTGCTGCGGCGATCCCCCTGCATGGTGGTGTACCCCTCGGCGACATTAGGCTCAAGGCCGTCGCCGTCAAAAAAGCCGCTGTGCGTCATACCGGCCGGCTCAAAAATGTTCTGGACGACGTACTCGTCGTACGGCTGTCCGGAAACAGCTTCGATTATCGCCCCCAGCACCATAAACCCGGCGTTCGAGTACTCGCTGCGGCTGCCCGGATCAAATTGCAGCGGCTTGTCGGCGAACAGGGGGAAAAAATCGCGCGGACTGCGATACTGGGCTTTTGATGACGTGAAAAAGCGGTCGTTGAAGATATCACCCAGTCCGGCGGTGTGCTCCAGAAGATGACGGATGGTGATTTTGGATGCTGCTTCCGTGTTGGGGTAGTCCGGCAGATGGGTGATGATGAGATCGCCGAAACCAAGTTTACCATCGCGGATCAACTGACCAATTGCAATGCGGGTAAACGACTTGTTGATCGAGCCCAGATCAAAGCGGGTGTCGATCCGATTGGGGATTTCCCAGCGCAGATCGGCTTTGCCCCAGGCCCGACGGTAGATCGCAACACCGTCGCGAGCGATCAGAACCGTGCCTGAGAAGATGTCGTCGTCGTCCAGAATGCCGAACCATTGGTCGAGAACGGCGGTGATGGCCGCGTCATCGGCATCCGGGGGCAGTTGCAGATCCGGGAGTTCGGGGCCCCCGCGGCCGCCACCGGCATCAACAGCCACGCCCCGGATGAGATGCGGCAGTACGGCCTCGAAATCGAAAATGAACACGAGTTCCGGGCCGTCGGGATCGGAAACCATGACTTCGAGACGGTGCGGTTCATCTGCCATGACACCGGCCACCTGGAGGTCGCTGTGTTCGTTGATGAGCAGGGTGGCGAATTTCTGCCACCGGGCCTCGCGGTCGGAGCCTTCTGCGGCCGGTATCCAGTTGGCGTACATGAAGGCCAGGAGGCTGTCTTTGTCGCCTGCCTGGACTTTTTTGAGGAAGGCAATCGCCCGCTCCTCTTCAAGTGTCTCGGCTAACTGGGCTGAAATCGAGCTGCCCACGCACGCGGCGACGGCAATGGCTATCAGCAGGATATTGCGGAAAGCTCTCATATTCGGATGCTCCTGACCGGGTTATCGGTCTGTTTTGTGTTCGCGACGATGACGGTACGTGTAGTGTTATACCCAGGGTAATATACGACTATATGGCAAGGACCATTCGACAGTGCAACGTTAAAGAGTGTTAAAAGAGTGGGCTCAGCCCCGAAGCTGGCTGGAGAATTTGATTGACAGATCCGGTCTGGCATGCGTTTCTAAGATGAAGGGAGGAGGTCCAACAATTGAGTATTCCTTGCAAAGCGGCTCGCGGTCTGTGTCTGGCCGTGCTCGCCTGGCTGATTTCTTGTGGGAACGCAAATTCGGGAAGGCCGCCGCGAACGAGCTTCCCGTCTACCTTTCCAGGTGATGTCGTGGGAGAACACGCGGTAGCTTGGTTGGCTCCGTATGTCGCAAAACACAGTGTCAGTGTTGGTGGTCTCAGATCCGGTTCTGTTGTGTGGTATGCCGAAGACGGGCGTGTCCGAAGGATGATGTCTCCTGACGATGGCAACTTGCATGGTTACTATTATGATGTCGATGAATCCGGCGATAGCACGCTGCTGCATTCCATATTCAACGACTCTGTCTACTGTCTTGCGACGAAAGAGCATCCAATTGACAGCGTGGTTTCACCGGAGTTTGAAAAGACACTCTACTGCCAGTTCACGCAGGACGGAGACCTGTACACGCGCTATTTCGTGGATGGCCTGCCAGCCGGCACCTACGGCCCCCACGTGGCTATACTCGGCAATTGCTTTGAGACACATTCATCGGGAGCCTGTGCATACACGTTACGTGACACCGTTGCTCTACATCAAAGTCTGGTAGTAGTGGTTGATTCGCTGGGGATAGAATCCTTCTCGTTTGATTCAGAACGGCCGGTCAACAAAATCATGCCTGCACCTTCATCAACATTCGTCATCGTGCGATACGAAGGTGATGGAACCAGTGGCAAGGACTCGAGCGAATATGCCTGCGTCCTTGCAATCGGCGAGAAATACCAGATAAAGTTGCCAACGAACACAGCCTTTGTCGCCTGGATCCCGGGGACGACCAGAATGATTACATCGGTGTCTCATGGCACGGAAAAGTCGTACGCATGCCTTGACTGGGCCAAAGGCACTCACATCTGGGAGCAGCAGAGTCCGATTGAGCTCAATGTTGCTCTTTCCAGTTCCACCACGGCTGTGGTGAGCGACTATTTTGTCGTCAGTGGTTTGGCCGTAAGAGAGTCCATTTCACACGGACCCCAAGTCCCCAATGACACCCGTGGCCCAATTCGCATGATCGGCGCGCTGGATCTCAGAACCGGAAAGTCAGCGGCGCAATGGTACGAACCAACGTTTCACGGCACGTGGTCAGCATGGACAAATTTGCCACCAATGCCGGACCGACCCGGCGAGTTCAGATGGTTCCGGGGTCAACTCTACTTTGTCACCGAATCATGCTTCTCCCGCATTGATCCCGAGAATATCCGAGCGCTATCTGGTGGTTGGGTAGCGCCGGGCAAGTCAGAAAACGCGCACTATGATCTCAGCTACTAGAGTACGGTTATACATTGTGCGCCAGGGATTTCCATTGCACGACTCTCTGAATCGTCAGAATTCTTAGTGACTTGCAATGGCGCTGTCTGGTATACTTGATAAGAACACTGTGCTGTTTCCCTGAGTACTTGCGAAGAGGCCGCTGTGGAATCGTTTTCCTTTCATTGCGATCTGTGTCGCCAAAACCTGCTTGAATACACGCGACGGGCGTTCAGTATCCTGCCCCCCCTGGTGAGTCCTCGCATTCTCGACATAGGCTGCGGGTCCGGAGTGGCGACCCTGGAACTGGCGCGCCTGTGCGACGGTCCCATCACGGCGCTGGATATCGATCAGGAGGCGTTGAACCGGTTGAAGTCAACGGCCGAAAGCGAGGGACTGTCGGACCGGATTCACATCATCCGTCAGTCAATGGAGGAAATGTGCTTCCCCGCGCACAGTTTCGATATCATCTGGTCTGAGGGGGCAATTGCTTTCATCGGGTTCGACCGCGGACTGCGGGAGTGGGGCGCACTGCTTCGTCCCGGCGGCTGTCTGGTTGTGCACGATGTTGCCATCGACGCAGCCGAAAAAGTCGACCTGATCGCATCGTGCGGCTATGCTCTGCTGGGCCGTTTTGAGATCACACCGGACATGTGGTGGGCACGGTATTTCGAGCCGCTCAAAAAGCAAATCGCCCTGATGCGCGTAGCCGGAACGTTCAATGATATGGTCGAATCCGAGATACGGACGGCAGAGCGCGAAATTCGGGAGTTTGACCGGACAGACCTTCGCTATGGATCGATGTTTTTTATCGTCCAGAAGGGCTATGCCGCCGCTAAATCTCATCACACCCACCGGGGAGGTGGCGCTTGACGCGAATAGTGCTCCTGGGAACGGGCACACCCAACGCGGAACCGTCGCGATCAGGTTCGGCGGTGGCTATCATTGTCAACGACACGCCGTATATAATCGATTGCGGCCCGGGAGTGGTAAGGCGCGCCGCCGAGGCGGAACAGGCCGGCACGCCGGCGCTTGAGGCAAGAAAACTCGCGCGGCTGTTTGTCACCCATCTGCACTCCGATCACACTATCGGCTACCCTGATCTGATACTCACACCGTGGGTTCTGGGTCGTGATAAGCCCCTTGACGTGTACGGACCCAACGGCATCGACGATATGACAGCCCACCTCCTGGAGGCTTACAAACAGGACATTGACATACGATTATCCGGTCTCGAACCCGCCAATGATCGGGGACATCGCGTCAACGTACATGTAGTTGAGCCGGGCGAGGTATATCGGGATTCCAATGTGAGCGTGACGGCCTTCCCGGTCCGGCACGGCGACCTGCCGGCGTTTGGTTACGCTTTCACCACCCCAGATCGCAGGATCGTTATTTCGGGCGACACTGCCCCGGTACCCGAATTGGTTGAACTTGCGAAAGACTGCGATGTGTTGATCCACGAGGTGTACTCGGCAACGCAGTTCGCTAAACGGCCATCCGAATGGCAGGCGTATCATGCGCACATGCACACCTCGACCCGCGAACTGGCCGATATTGCCAGGCGCGTTCGTCCGGGGTTGCTGGTATTGTATCATCAGTTGTTCTGGGGAGCTACCGACGCGGATCTCCTGGCGGAGATCGGGGAGAGTTACGACGGCAAGGTGGTTTCCGGTAAGGATCTGGATGTGTTCTGACGGTTGTTCGGGATAGCACCCGGTATACGAACCCCTGTGCCCATCTATTCCGCAGTGCCGGTGGAGACCAACCAGACAATCTGAAAGATTCGTCCGTTATCTCCGTCAACATGGTTACCGGCACAGGATCGGTGAGAGTAATATCAGAATTTCAGGAGAGCGGATAATGAGGATTCATATACTCTGTTGGCTTGCCGCCTCGCTGGTACTGGCGGCGGGATTATCGGTAACGGCCAATTGGCAAGACCAGGACAAATCTACCATGAATCAGAAGACAGATCGGGAGGCGGTCGAGGCGGCTATTCATAGTGTATTCAGCTGGGCGGTGGAGAAGGACTTCGACCTGTTCTTCAACACCATCGCCGATGACGCTGATTTTGTGAGCGTGACGCCGTATGACCGGGTGAAGATTGGCGTTGAGGCGGTGAAAGCCGACAGTGCCTTCTGGGGCAGTCCGGACTTTCGTGCTATCAGTCACGAACTCCGCGATCTTAAAGTCACGTTCTCCCGGACGGGGGAGGTCGCCTGGTTTTACTGCAAACTCGATGACATCAACGAATGGCAGGGCCGTCCGGCAAACTGGGAGAACGCCCGCTGGACCGGTGTTCTGGAAAAGCGGGATGGCACCTGGCGCGTGGTCCAGCAGCACTTTTCGTTTGCGAAAGAGCGAGAAGGAAATTGACCCGGCGCGGTCCGGTTTTCGCAACAGCCCCGCCGGCCGGGTGAGAGTTGGTCACCGGCCGGTCGGGATGTCGCGGGGTCGGTCGACGCGTTCGTCATTTCCTCGGATCGATGTTCTGGTTCATGCGGAACAGGTTGTCCGGGTCGTATTTCTTTTTTGCCTTCAACAGTCTGTCATAACCGGGACCGTAGGCCGAGTTCACGCGGTCCGTTTCCTCTTCGGTCATGAAGTTGATATACACGCCGCCGGTGGCATGCGGAGCGGTGTCACGGAAGAACTCGCGAGCCCAGGCCACCCCCTCATCGTCCTCTGCGGCACTTTCCCACCGTCCATGGACATTTGCCACGTACTGAATGTCCCGATGGGCATAGGCGACGGCATCGGCCGGGACCGACACCTCAGTTCCGGCGCCCGACAAAATACGAATAGCGGACATAAACAACTCCTGCGCAAAATATTAGGTGACCCCGGGGGTAACCGTCATGTTAACCGCTGTGAATTGATTGCGGGATTAACCACCTAACTGATACCAAGGAAAAGTAACATGGAGTGGATAAATCTACGAATAATCAAAGAAGAAGGGGCGTTCCGACTGCGATAGTCGGAAGCCCCGTCGGAAACTGTCCCCGGGCCGGACGCCGCTGCTCCCGGCACACATCTACTCCGGTTCTACTTGCCGGTCTTTTTCACCTTCAGAACTCCGGCATCGCGCATCATGTGTTTCAGCATGAGAATTTGCCCGGCATGTCCGCAGAAATGCTCCAGGACATGATAAACAGTTGCGGTTTTAGAGGCCTGAGTTTTCTTGCCCAACTGGTAGAGCTCGTCCAGATCCTTGTCTTTCCATTTCTTCATCTC
>JAHIVM010000276.1 GCA_018816665.1 Candidatus Zixiibacteriota bacterium | reverse complement strand
GGTCAAGCGTGGACTGGTCGGGTCACCGTGTGATTGGTGACGGTCGAGTTTCAATTGGTATGAGGGTAAACGCGACGTTCCTCTGGATGTTGACGAGTGGGTGTTGTAGATTCTTTTCCCACCGCAAGCGGTGGGGCACCGGCGCGACCGGCCAAATCATCCTGGGCTTGTCAAAGGATGACTCGCAAGTCCAAGCAAGTCAGTGGTCATGGTTCGACAGGCTCACCATGACTTATTGTTCGCTACGGGCAATATCGACTTTCTCAACAGACCACTTGCGGTGGGGCACAGATGCTATGACGGGTGAACCGATTGTGATAGGCGGGTTGTGAATCGGAGTGTCTGGCCGGGTTTATTGCCAGCGATATCGTGATGCCTATTTGTTAGCCGTCCCCGGGCCGGATCCTCCTGCGGCGGAACCCGGCCACGCGGCCACGTCTCCCCATAAGAAAAACATCGGTCGGGGATTCCGGCCGGGGTTCGTATTGTCGATTCGTATGCAGTCAGGTGAGGCACCTGACTGCACGGTACGGGTGCGGTTGTTGGGGTGCCCGAAGAATCCCACGTCTGGAGACGTGGGCCACTGAGTCGACAGGGCAATCTCTCCTACGCCAGGAACGCGGGGTACCAGCGGGATATCTGGCCCCACATAAAAACACCCGGCGGTGGGAGCACAATCCACCGCCGGGCGGGGTATCAACCGATTATCTCAAACCAGTTGAGTACCAGATCCCCCTCCTCCCCTATTTCAGAAGAATCATCTTCCGTGAGTCCGTAAAGTTTCCGGCCTCAAGACGATAGAAGTACACGCCACTGGCAGTGCCGTTGGCATCCCATGTGACCGTGTGGTTCCCGGCGGAGTACTTCTCGCTGCTCACCAGTGTAGCCACCCGTTGACCGGCGACGTTGTAGACTTCCAGGCGGACGGTCGATGCCTCCGGAAGGCTGAAGCTGATCTCGGTGGTCGGGTTGAACGGGTTGGGATAGTTCTGGTTGAGCGCGAACACGGTCGGCATCAGGTCCATAGTATTCTCCTCGCCGTCCTTGTACATGATGTTCAGGGTGCCGGCCGGGATCACGCCCGCGGGGATGAGATCCCCGAGGTGGATCATCCGCAGGTTGTAAAAGGCCGTGTTCACGTCGGCATATTCACCGCTGTTGTAGATGTCGGTCAGGTAGGTGACTGCCTGGCTGACCGTAGCGCCGTCGGCCGTGACCACATCCATCTGGCTCATGCGATTTGAAGTGAAATTCAGCAGCAGGGTGGCGAGATACTTTTCATAGTACCATTCGTAGCGTTCCTGACGGTCGGCGGGGGTCGGTTTATCCATGATGAACCAGCAGAGATCCTCAAAGGTCGGTGCACCGGCCGGATCGCCCAGATAAGTAACGTGTTCGATACTGATAGCGTTGCCGTCGTTACGAGCCGAGAAATGCTGGTAGATATCGGCCAGCCAGCCGTTGACATCGTCGATAGTGAAATAATCATGCGCGGCCGGATCCGTACGCAGGGCGGCCAGCTGCGTTTTCCACCACCAGAAGTTTCTGAACTTGGCCATCTCGACATAGGCCAGCTCAAAGGCGACCGTCTGATCAACACCGTCGACTACCACAGCGATTTCGGGTGCGTCGACCGGTGTAAACCCGAGCGGGACATGCATCTCGACCGTGTAGTCGCCGTTGGGAATATCGGTGAACAGAAAGGCGCCGGTTTCATCGGTATACACGGACCCATAGATGGCAGCGCTTGCGTCTTTCAGGTCGATCTCGACGCCGAGCACACCGCCGTCGGGACCAACAACCGTGCCGTTGATATCGGCGAACGATTCACCGGGGCACGGAAGCATGCGCCAATCCGAGCATACTTCGATGACATCCGGCGTGTTGGTAAGGTTTATCTGATTGGTACCGTCCGGATTCATAGAGAATAGATCTTGCTGGCCACCGGTATAGTGGGCACATATGAGATAGGAACCATCCGGTGACCAGAGCGGTGCCTGATATTGGTCATCGGTTCCGGTGCTGAAGGTGATTTTGGTTTCGTTGGAACCGTCAATGTTGATGGTGTAGATATTATTGGGCGGAGAATATCCACTTGCTCCTTCCGATCTGCGGAAAGCGACTTTCGATCCGTCGGGAGAAACATCGAAGTAATCATCGTTTTTGGTGTTGTTCGTCAACTGAACTGATCCAGCCCAATCGACTGTCTCATGGCCGGCGCCATCGGTGATGATGTCGGTCGCGAAGATCTCACCGGTGGGAGACCAGCTTCTGTTCTGGGTGCGATAGACCAGCATGTCACCCTTGATATCAAAGTGGCCAAACTGTTTTCCGGTCGGCACAAAGTTGGAGAGCTGGCGCAGCCCGGTGCCGTCTGTATTCATCTCGTACAGTTCACTGTTGCCGGTGCCCGGACCGTGCCAGGTGAACCAGATCTTGTCGCTGCCCCGGAAGCGGGGATTGTTCTGACCGTAGGTGGAGGTGAGTGCGGTCAACTGGGCCACATCGGAACCATCGGCGTTCATCATGAAGATTTCGGCCTTGCCGGTTACCGGATCGTTGCCGACATACGTGATTTGTGAGCCATCGGGCGACCAGGTCGCGTTCCAACCCATGACACCGGTGTTGCCGATTGTCATGCCTTCAGGCGTCATTGCATTCAGGGAGGCATCGGAATAGTCGGAATTCCACTCGGTGAACAGAATACTCGAACACATCGAGCCGTCGTCAAGGGTGCTGACCACAAGGTTGTCGTAGTAGGTCTTGCCGGTCGGGTGCGAGCGACCGTCGAGCAGCAGCGGCATATTGACATAGTCCAGGGACAGTTTGCCGGTGGTCTGGTAGTACAGGGAGCCGTCGATGTAGAAAGCCACGCGACGGTCGGCGCCGATCTCGATGCGGAACCTGTGCCAGGCATCCAGGTAGCTGTTTTCGCGCTCGACATGGAAGCCTTCCTGCTCACCGGTCTCGGTGATGATTCCCGCGCCCAGTTCGCCTTCATTTTTGGGATCGGGATCACCCCAGCAGGCCGCGCCGCTGTACTGGTGCGTGAACCACACCGCGTAGCCGGGCGATGATGTCGAACTGTAGGTCAGGTCGCTGCATATTGCCATGCGGTTCGAGGTCCAGCAACCGCTGGGATTCGACGGTACGTACATATCGCACTCGATCACCAGACCGTTGGTATAGTCGAACGTTTGATGGGTGAAAGCGCCGCTGTTGTAGTTGGCGTCGCCGTTGTTGTCAAAACAGGGAGCGGGCAAACCAATGTCGGTACGAATGGTTGCCAGCGGTGATCCAAACGGGGTCCAATTGTCGGTGAGGACGCCGCTGAAATCATCGTGAAACAGCTCTGTCGCCAGAGCGCTGCTTCCGAATGCGATCAGCAGGGAAAGTGTAATCAGCAGTGTTAGGGCTCGTCTCATTTCTCCTCCGATAATGAAGTAGTTGCGGTTGTGAGGACTGTTTTTGCTCTCCCGGTTGGCGGCAGGAAAGCGAGTAAATCGTCCGTCATTCGAAAGAGCAGAAACAGAATTCGTGCCGGA
This sequence comes from Candidatus Zixiibacteriota bacterium, assembly GCA_018816665.1. Lineage (GTDB taxonomy): Bacteria > Zixibacteria > MSB-5A5 > GN15 > FEB-12 > JAHIVM01. The sequence goes on along the minus strand of JAHIVM010000276.1, from coordinate 2,115 downwards.
ATCTGACAGTTCGCACAAGACCTTGTGGGACTGTGTGTTGCGAAGGTGTCCGGGGGTGTGTGATGGCGCGATCGGGTGGAAGCCACCTGATTGAGTGCGATTACCGATAGGTAGAAATACCCGGTGGGAGTTGGGGGGGACGATCTTGGTTCAATGACGGTGTGGCCCGGCCAGCTTGTCTGGCCGGGTTTATGGCTGGGCGATATGGTGATGCTTACTTGTTAGCCGTCCCCGGGCCGGATCCGCCTTCGGCGGAACCCGGCCACGCAGACACTGCTTCTCCATAAGAAAAACCCCGGCCGGGATATCCGGCCGGGGTTTTCAATCCCGCCATCAAGCTGCCTGCGCGCCTATGGCGTGGCGGGTCATTAGTTCAACGGTCTACCTGCACGGCACATCAAATGCCGTAGATCTCGCTGTACTTTTTGGTCATGTAGTCCATCAGCGGCTTGTGCGAAAGCTTCTCGCCGGTGACTTTCACCACGAGATCCTTCGCGCGGTAGCGACGGCCATGCTGATGGATATTCGTCCGCAGCCATTTGAGCAGGCCGCTCAGATCGCCGCGCTGGAACTGCTCGTGGAGGCCGGGGATATCGGCCTTGGCCTTGGCAAAAAACTGGGCCGAGTACAGGTTGCCGAGTGCGTAGGTCGGGAAATACCCGATCAGGCCCGCCGACCAGTGCACGTCCTGCAGGCAGCCGTTGGCATCGTGGTCAACCTCGATACCAAAATACTCCTTGAAGCGTTTGTTCCATTCGCCCGCGATGTCGGCCGGCTTGATCTCGCCTTTCATCAGGGCGCGTTCAAGTTCAAAACGCAGCATGATATGCAGGTTGTAGGTGGCCTCGTCGGCCTCGACCCGGATGTACGACGGTTTCACGCAGTTGATGGCGCCGTAGAAGTCATCGAGGGAGACATCGCCCACCGCCGAGCGGAAAATCCGCTGCAGTTGCGGGAAGAAGTAGACCCAGAAATCTTTCGACCGGCCCACCTGGTTTTCCCACATGCGCGACTGCGATTCGTGGATACCCAGCGAGGTCGACTCCGAGATCGGCATACCAAAGTTGCCCTCTTTGGGGATACCCATTTCGTACAGCGCATGGCCGCATTCGTGCATGATGCCAAAAAGCGCGTCGTTCAACCGGTGCGGGTTGTAGCGGGTGGTGATACGGGTATCACCGGGGCCGAACCCGGAGCAGAACGGATGGGTGGTGACATCGAGCCGTCCCTGGTTAAAGTCGAACCCCTGGGCGGAGGCAACCATCTCGCCGAAAATCGCCTGGAGGTCGGCCTTGTAGGTACGTTCGATAATGCTTTCATCCGGCTTTTTCGGGGCGTTCTGAATCTTTTTGTTCAGTTCCACCAGATCTTTTCGCAGTTCGGCAAACACGCCGGCCACTTCCTCGGTTTTGGCGCCGGGTTCGTAGCGGTCGAGCAGGGCGTTGTAGGGTTCGCCCTCGTAGCCGAAACATTCGGCCTCACGCTTGGCGATAGCGACGACCTTCTCCAGCCAGGGGAGGAAGAGTTTGAAATCGCGCTTGGCGCGGGCGGTTACCCATTCGCCCTGGGCGAGCGAGGTGACTTTGGCTTTTTCCTCGACCAGCTCTTTCGGCAGTTTGGTTTCTTTGTCGTAGTCGTGGCGGAGTTCACGGATGTTAGCGGCATCGATTGAATCCGCATCGGCGACAATATCCGTGCCCTCGACCGCGGCGATCAACTCGCCGATTTTGGGGTCGGTGAATCTTTCGTGCAGCATGCCGGCAAGCAGGGAAACCTGCTCCGAGCGAAGTTTGGCTCCGCCGCGCGGCATATAGGTACGTTCTTCCCATCCGAGAACTGCTTCACAGGAGCCGAGAATTGCGATTTCGTGCAACCGCTCCTTGAGTTCTTTGTAGGCGTCTTGTGGGGTCATGTATGGGTCTCCTTTGAATAATTGACTATCTGTTTCCGGACGGCCCGGTCGGTGCGAGACCGGCAGGCCGGCTGATCCGGCACGGCACACCCGGTGGTAGAGAGGGGGAACCGGGCAGTTTCAGACGGTACGGTCTGGCGGGCCGGATTGTTTCACGGGAGCCGCATAAACGGCAAACGGTTGCTCCAGCCCCCTGTCGGGGG
>JAHIVM010000275.1 GCA_018816665.1 Candidatus Zixiibacteriota bacterium | reverse complement strand
GAGGTCTCTATCTCGGCCCGAGGTCAATCCCGCCATCAAGCTGGCGGGTCATAGGGGCTTAGAGATACCCCCCGCAGGGGAGGTCTCTATCTCGGCCCGAGGTCAATCCCGCCATCAAGCTGGCGGGTCATAGGGGCTTAGAGATACCCCCCGCAGGAGAGGTCTCTATCTCGGCCCGAGGTCAATCCCGCCATCAAGCTGGCGGGTCATAGGGGCTCTGTCGAGCGTGTGGTTGCATGTGATTCCTGACCTTTTGCTCGCCCCCTCTTCCTCGCAACCTATTTTACCACTGGCGTTTCACTCTCAGGCTCGTATATTCTGGCATTATGAGCACTACCTTGGATCGAATCGACAAGGGCGAGTTTTTCCTTATCGCCGGACCCTGCGTGATCGAGTCAGAGAGCCTCTGCCTCGAAATCGCCGACAAAGTCTCGGCCCTCGCCAATCGCTACGAAATTCCGTATATCTTCAAGTCATCGTTCAAAAAAGCCAACCGCACGGCGGCCGACTCCTACACCGGCCCCGGACTGCAGGCCGGCCTTACCGTGCTCAAAAAAATCCGCACGGAGTTCAATATCCCGGTCCTGACCGATATCCACGAAACCACCGAGGTCGAACGCACGGCCGAAATAGTCGATATTCTGCAGATTCCGGCTTTTCTGTGTCGCCAGACCGATCTCATCGTCAAGGCAGCCCAAACCGGTCGCTGGGTGAATATCAAAAAAGGGCAGTTCATGCACCCCGATGACATGGCGCTGGCTGCCGCCAAAGCCGAGGGCGCGAAAGTCATGCTCACCGAGCGCGGGTCAACGTTCGGTTACCGTAACCTGGTCGTGGATTTCCGCAGTTTTGTCATGATGAAAAAGCTTGGCTATCCGGTCGTCTACGATGTCACCCACTCGCTGCAGCTCCCCGGCGCGGCTGGAGGGAAATCCGGCGGGCAACCGGAACTTGTACTTCCCATGACCCGGGCGGCGGTGGCTATCGGGATAGATGGGCTTTTTGTCGAGACGCATCCCAATCCGGGCGCTGCCCTCTCCGATGCCGGCTCAATGTTGCCGCTGGATAAAATGGAAATACTGCTGGAGCAGGTGCTCAAGGTGCGTAAATCGCTGAAGTAGGACGGTCATGGATAAGCTCACGCGCGGACAATTTATAGAACGGCTCAAAACGATTAGACTGCTGGCGATCGATGTCGACGGTGTCCTGACCGATGACTCCATCTACTTCGGCCCCGATGGTTTGGAATTGAAAAAGTTCAACATCTCCGACGGCTTCTTTATGGTCCTGGCTATGCGCGCCGGGCTGGAACTGGCGATTGTATCCGGACGGTACTCTCCGGCCACCGACACGCGCATGAAAGACCTGGGTGTCAAACACGTATTGCAGGGCAAAAAAGACAAAGTCGAAATGACCCGTCCGTTGTTGGAAACACTTGGCATAAGCTTCACGGATATTGCGTTTATCGGTAATGAGATTCTGGATATCAAACTGGCGCAGCATGTCGGCCTGCCGATTGCAGTCGCCGATGCCAGCAAGGATCTGGTCGACGAAGTTGCCTATGTGACAACCAAACCTGGCGGCGACGGCGCCGTGCGGGAAGTACTCGAGTGTTATTTCGAGGCAGTCGGCAAAAACCCGAAAGAGTTTGTACTGTAATGGATATCAAAAAGCAGGCGCGGGAAGTTATCCGGATTGAGGCCGATGCGCTGCGGGCCATGGCCGACCGTCTGGATGACAACTTTGATCGCGCGGTCGAATCGATTCTGCAGTGTGAGGGGCGCGTGATTGTCACGGGGATGGGCAAGTCCGGATTGATCGGGCGCAAGATCGCCGCGACGTTCAATTCCACCGGGATATCATCGTTCTTTCTGCACCCGGCCGAGGCCCTTCACGGTGATCTGGGCCTGATCCGCTCCGAGGACATCCTCATGGCGATTTCCAAATCCGGCCAACTGCAGGAAATCGGCGAGATTGTGGCCGCCGTGCGACGGCTGGGCGTGAAGATTATTGTGCTGGCCGGAACGGTCGGCTCGCCGCTGTACCAGAGTGCGGATATCGCGCTTGATTGCTCGGTGGACAAAGAAGCCTGCCCGAACAACCTGGTGCCGACATCGTCATCGACCGCCGCATTAGTCATGGGCGATGCGCTCGCGGTGGCGCTCCTGGAGGCGCGCAACTTCTCGGCCGAGGATTTTGCCGGGTTCCATCCGGCCGGCGCCCTGGGACATCGACTGCTCAAACACGTGTCGGAGTTGCATCATTCCGGCGATGAAATCCCACTGGTATCCGCCGATGCCACCGTCTCGGACATGATTGTTGAAATGACCGGGAAGCGCCTGGGCTGCGTGATGGTAAAAAACGACAACGGCTCGGTGGGCGGGATATTCACCGATGGTGACCTTCGTCGGTTGATAGCGGCCGGCCTCAAGACCGGCGGGCTCGAACAACGGGCTGCCGATGTCATACTGCGCAACCCCAAAGTCGTCCGGCAGGACGCTTTGCTGGAGGCGGCGCTGGCAATTATGGAGAAGCACAGTATTACCGTGTTGCCCACTATTGATGCGGACAAACGATTGACCGGTGTTATCCACCTGCATGATATCCTGAGATCAAAGCTGGTGTAGGCAGTGCTCCCGATGTTTGAAACCTCCGAATTGATTGTATTCATCCTGGCCGGACTGGCACTGAACATCACGCCGGGACCGGATATGATGTACTGTGCGGCGCGGTCAATCGGCCAGGGCAAGTCGGCGGGAGTGGTATCGGCGCTCGGAATCGGCGCGGGGGGAACGGTCCACACGGCGGCGGCGGTGATGGGGCTTTCGGTG
>JAHIVM010000274.1 GCA_018816665.1 Candidatus Zixiibacteriota bacterium | reverse complement strand
GACCGAGAGCAGCGGTCAGGGCCTCTATCGCACCCACATCCTGCAGGTGTGTCCGGATATCGTCACTATCGATTGTGCGCGCTTCCAGCGCCGTGCGAAAGGTGCGGGAATACTCGCGTCGTATCAACACCGCCACGGCAATCCAGCCGGCGATCAGGGCCGCGGACAGAAACGAAATCCACTGCACCGGCCAGTGAAGCATGTCGTTGACCACATACAGCAGGGCGCCGCCGATTCCCCGGGCGAATCGATCGCCCACCACATCCATAAACGCTTTGACCCGACTTTTAATATTGGTGGCGATGGGCAAGTACAACAGCTCCAGACCGGTCTTGTTGATCGAATACCGAAAGGAACCATCGGAGATCTTGACAAGAACGGCCGAGGCCAGCACCGGGGCCAGGAAAATGGCCGCCGATCCGAGCAGCAGGCCCACCGGGAGAAACAGGATAGAGACACCCACCCCGAAACGTCGAATAATACGCGATGAAAACAGCAGTTGCAGGATCAGAGAAACGATCGACAGTGCGCCGAAAAACGTACCGAAAAAGGCCGTCAGTTTGTCTTTGTCATCGAATGCGTCTTTGACAACCTTGTTGAACTGGAAGTCAACGAAGGTCGAGACCATGACCGTCAGGGAAATCATCACCGTGAGCAGGATCAGGTGTCGCGACTTCGCAATAATCGGCAGCATGCCTCTGGTGTGTGAGCTTTTCTGGCGACGTTCGGCGCGGGGATCATCGCCTCGTCGCATCTTCCACACCACCACCAGCAGCGCGAAACAGGCCAGCATGAAGGCGACACACAGCCATAGCAGATTCTCGGTTCCCAGCAGCTCGGCAAACGCCGAGGTCAGGAAACTGCCGGTGATGCCGCCGGTGATCGCTCCCGCTGCCATGAAAGGAAACACCCGCTTGGCCTCACGGGCATCAAATACGTAGTTGGCCAGCAGCCAGTATTGTGATGTCGTGAATACGCCGAACAGCGACACCCACACATAAAAGACATACACCAGCCAGCTGACATCGTGAGCAATCAGGTAGCGGAAAGCCACCAGGCAGGCCACGATCACAACTGTAGACACGCCCACCAGTCGAGGAAGGGACGTGCGGGCCGCAGTCCAGCCGTACGCGGTGGCGATGGGGGTAGCGGCGGCGGCGATTATCATGTACATGTACACGAGTTGATCGGCCCCGAAACGATCGAGAAAAAGCGAGTTGCGAACGGGTTTCAGAATGAGATAGGCGCTCAACAGCAAAAAGGCATACAGAAACATGAGGACGGCCCGGGCCAGTTCCTCGCGCTCAATATTGAACAGTCTTTTGAATAGCGCCGCCATAACCCCTTCTAGAACTTGCGTACGAGCACAGTATCGCAGGGTATGCCGAGGGAGTCAAGCGCCTTGAGGGCGTGCCCCAGGGTGAGCAGGTAATGGTCAGAGCGCAACGTGATGTCCTCGCGGATGGTTGCGGAGACATTGGAATAGAAGTAGTGTCCGGATTGAGCGGTCAGCTCTGATATGCGCGGACCGCCTGCATTGCGTTCAATGAACACGGCGCCGGCCGTCAAAACCGGTTCGCCCGGAAACAGAAACGCGTGATTGGCCCGGGCGAGTTTGCGCCCGGTCTCAGTTTCCCGGCGTTCCACCTCGGCACGAGACAACTCCCGGCCCAGCCGAATGGCCCCATTCATGCCCACCGCAAAAAAGTACTCACCGGCTTGCAGCGTGTCGAACCCTGTCCGGCTTAAGGTGTTGATTGCACGCAGATCACCGCCGCGATCAAAAAACTTGCGATACTCCTGCTGAATCATCGGCCACTCCTTGTTTGGATAAGCCTCCGCAGGCGCGCCGTCACGGAGAGCAAGGCGCAGCGAGTCCGAAGGGATGAAGGCCAGCAGCCCGGCAGCGAAGTCCGTGTGAATCGCCCGGTGACTGAGCAGAAACCCCATATAGTTATCGTAACCCGGAATGACGTAGTCGGGCGGGTTGGCGTATATGTCCACCGCTTCCGGCAGGCCGAATGCCGTGGCAAGCGGTGGGTAGGCGAAAACGTTTCCCGTGTCTACAGCATACAGATAATCTGAGACCGCGATCGCGTATGGGGATAGGTGGTCGGAAAACGGCAGTGTCTGCTGCGAGGCCCAGATCAGGAAGCGGGTTTGTTGCGGGGTGGCCAGACGTATCGTGCAAGTCATGCCTTCCAGCGTCACCTCGGCCACCACGCCGCGAAAACCGGCCAGACCGGATTGATCTGCCGTTTCAATATGGGATATCAGGTTTCGTACTTCGAGACCGTGTGCCTCCTGCAGTCGTGTTTCTGCCGCCCCGAGCAATGCCGGATTGAGACAGAGAACGCGGACGGCAGCAAAGATCCGATCGATCCGGTCATCGCCGGAGGCAATCAATGCCATGGGACCGGCGACCGCATACCCCTCGGATTCAGGAAACATTCCGGTCAGCTTCGTCTGGACCGTTTTTGCCTGCGCAGACATAAGAGCCGCGAATCGGTCGCCGGTGACCGGATCATTGGGACCGGCGACCAGGGTCGTGGCTATGCCTAAAAGTACGACGGCGGATACCAGCCATCGAGAAACGGGCCGTATCATATTCATATCCTCAGTTTCCGCGTTAAACGCCAGGCGTCGTCCGGCGGAAGTTGCCCCGGAGGGTTTCTCCGCCGGACTCTTTGCCTAACAGAAACACACCATGAGCTTCTGTTCAACAAAAACGAACCTGCCTGAAACGGGAGTACATGGCATGGTGTGACGAGATCAGACAGGCGCCGACCTTGACTGTTGTATTGCTATTGATTCGAAACTGCAGGATGCACGAAAAACCGACTGCCGCGGCTGAGCCGAGCGCTACTCGTCGGGAGAATCGCCGGCGATAATTCGCTCCGCCTCGGCCACCTCGGGGGAGTCAAGCGGTATTTCGCGCGGTTCGAAACTGACCGTGGAGACAACATCCATTGAGTACGCCACCACCGACTTGCCCATGTTGATGTGCAGGACACCGTTGTGTATCCGATAACAGTCCCGGACGCGACGGCCCGGGAAATGGTATTCGCAGCAAATACCGTCCACAAACCACACCTGGAGGACGTACACCACCGGGAGATCGCCGCGCGCGCGGAGTCCGCAAACCGGGCAGACCCGGTCAATGATCGGCCAGGAATCCGGTCGACCCTGCAGGCGGCCAATGAGGCGCGCCACCACCTGTCTCAGGCGGCTATGGGTGCAGTACGGACGAGACAATTCGTCACCCGGTAAAATGGTTTCGGCAGACTGCCAGTACTCTCGGGTCTCGATAGTCGGTTGCTCTTGTTGCCCTAAAAGGGACAAACGCTCAAACCATCGCGTTATGCGAACCCGAAAGCTGTCAAATACGTTTCTGCCGTTCATACAATCCTTGCCATACAATACCTGTGTAGCCGAACCTCGGGCGGTTCGGACGGTCCTTAATTTCTCGAGTGTACACAATCCGACGGGCAGACGCAAGCACTTCTAATTGAGCGAATTGCGCCCCAGCAAGTGATTGTGGGGCAACGCGATATGCCTGTCGACTAAGGGCCTGACCGATGCCGATATGATTCTAGCGGGCGCGCAGGGCGTTGATAATCCTGAAACGTGAGGCTCTCACGGCCGGCAGAAAGCCGCCCACTATGCCCATCACGAGGGCGAAAACGAGCGCCTTGCCGGCGATGCCCAGCGACATTCTGAAGGAAAAGGCTATTTCCGCGAAGGTGTCAAAATTGGTGGTTTGCACCTCGCGCAAGCTGAGAATGTTGGCGCAGGCAATGCCTATAAGACCGCCCGCAAACGCAATCAACAGCGACTCGGTCAGGAAGGCGCCGAGGATACTGACCCGGCCAAAACCCAGCGCACGCAGAGTACCGATTTCTCGGGTGCGATTGGCGACCGCAGCATACATGGTGATCATCGCGCCCACGATGGCACCGAGCGAAAACACGATTGATATCACCGTTCCAAGAATACCGATAAATGTGGTGAAGGACTGTGATTGGCGACGGTAGTACTCGATTTCCGGGATTACATCCACCGTAAGTCTGCGGTCGCCCTCGAGGCGTTTTTCGGTCGCCTCGAAAGTAGTCGGATCCTTCAGTCTGAACACAAACGATGAATACACCGGCCGTTCGAAAGCTGCCATGAGTTGATCGACATCACCCCATATCTCCGATTCAAAACCGGAACCATCGGCCTCCATCAGCCCCACAATGGTCCACTCCCGCGCGCCAAACTTGATCTGATCACCGAGCTGACAGCCCTCAAAATTCTCTGCCAGCTTGACGCCGGCAACAATCTCAGAGGTGCCTTCCCGCCACCAGCGGCCGGCGGCCAGCTTGACATGCGGTCGGACTTTGAGCGAGGCCTCGTCGACGCCGCGCACGGTCAGGTTGGCCGCGCCGCCGTCGGACTTACGCGGCTTGTTTATCAACACCACCAGTTCGCCCGCAAACAGAGGCGCGCCGCTTTCATCGACGGCTATAGACGGATCGGCCTTGACCACATCGGCCATCTGGCGCCACAAAATCGACACCACTTCGGTGGTGGCAGACTGACGGATAACCACCACGTTGTCTGCTTCACCGGTATCCACGAGCACCTGTTCCAAACCGTTGGATAACATGAGCACGGCACAAAATACAAATACTACCAGGCCGACACCCAGGACGGTCAGCAGTGATGTCAACTTGCGGGCGAAGCTGTTTTTTATGGAGTAACGCAGCAGTTTCATAGTCACCGTGTCAATCT
>JAHIVM010000273.1 GCA_018816665.1 Candidatus Zixiibacteriota bacterium | reverse complement strand
TACGTGGATGACCGCGAATGGTGTGGCATTGTGAACGGTAAGGATACGCTCGACGGTGCTCTTATCAAATCGCTGGAGGAGCCGTTCCGCCGACGGTACAAAGTCGACAGCACGACCGCTGAGATGCGCCGGGAAATGATTATTGCCGCCTCGGAACCATATCGAATTGTGGAGGAAGCGCGCAAGCGCGGTTATGACACGCTGCCCGGAGTAGTCGATCGTCTTGACTATCTCTGGCATACCAAGGCGAAGGCATTGATTCTGCAAAAACGTCGCGGCAACGAATCGTATGACCCCAGCGATGCCGCCATCGAAAAATACTACAACGACCATATCGACGAGTATGTGGTTGAAAAGCCGTTGACGATTCAGCACCTGAAGGTAAAAGACTCCGCCCTGGCCGTATTCCTGCATGCGCAGGCCCAGACTGGTATCGAGCTGTACGACCTGGCGCTGGATTACGGTGAGGCCCAGGGATACGATGTCAAATTCGAAGATGTCGGCAAGATAGGAGAGAAGGATGTCGACCGGGGCTACTACCGGGCCGCCCTGCGGGTCCGCGACGGTTCGATTGCCGATCTGGCAACGACCCCCAAGGGGTACTTCGTGATCAAAGTCCTCGAACGGCAACGATCCAAAACCCTCCCGTCGGTGACGGGTACTATCCGCGGTATCCTTCGCAGGATTGACCAGCGCCGGGCATGGATGGACTTCCGGGATTCTCTGTATCAGGAGTACGATGTGAAGTTTCCGGGAGAATTGAGAAATGTGTCGGTCCCGGTGCTTTCCGAACGCAAGGACTTGCGGTAACCAGGCGATGGTGGCTCGACCCGCCGACTCCGAACAGATTTCGTTCGGACAGGAGCTATTGAGAAAGGGCACCCATATGGGTGCCCTGATCATTCCCGGGGGATACTATCTGCTGGCACTCAGTCGTTTGCAGATGGTATGGATTATGGGAACGGCGGCCTTGCTGATGATTCTGATCGATGTCGCGCGGCTGCGCAACTGGTGGTTCTGGCGCAAGATAGCCCGCCACGCCATTCAACCCATGGTGCGCAAGCACGAGGTTGATGGCGACTTCACCGGCGCCACGTACATCCTGCTCTCGGTGGTGGCGACCGTGGCCATGTTTGACAAGCCCATAGCCATCGCTGCCCTCGCTTTCATCATTGTGGGGGATACCTTTGCGGCGCTGATCGGGCGGAAATTCGGGCGGCACAAGTTTGGTCGGAAGTCGATCGAGGGGTCGTTGGGCTGTCTGCTCGGGACCCTGATTGTGGCTTGCCTCACTCCCCAGCTGTCACTCGCGGTTGGCGTCGCCGGCGCGTTTGTGGCGACTGTTGTTGAAGCCCTCTCGACCAAGATCGATGATAATGTGTCGGTCCCGATTCTTTCCGGTTTGTTTATGTCCCTGCTGACAAAAATTGTCGGAGCCTGATCCGAGCCCTCCCAGGAGCACCTATCACATTACCGTTTAAGAAATTGCACGGCATATCGCGTGTGGCGCTTGAGATAGTGCCGCCACATTGGCAGTGTCACATCCTAACAAAGGTGTGTTCTGGCAGTAAGGTTTTTGTATGAAAACCTGGGGCTCATTCGTATAATAACTAATAGGGAAAGCATAGTCCCAGAGCGGGGAACCTCACAACCTATGGGAGGTACGTTAATGTCCAAAGGCAAAGTCAAGTATTTCAATGAGCACAAGGGATGGGGTATCATCGCCGGTGACGAATCGGAAGAGAATGTGTATGTCCACTACACCGCCATTAACATGGACGGGTACAAAACTCTCAGAGAAGGACAGGAAGTCCTATTCGAGCTGGTTGATGGTAACGAAGGCCCCAGTGCAAGCAACGTGACTTTAGCCCAGTAGAATGTACCATTACCAAAGCACGAGGACCCTCCACGGATGCGGAGGGTCTTTTTTTTGTCCCTTTCTCCCGGGCGATCTCAGGACATTCTGCTTTAGATAGCCGGAGTCCTTTCTTATATTGCGCCTCATGAAAACTATCGACATTCGATCCGACACCGTTACCAAACCGTCCCCCGAAATGCGGCAGGTTATTGCCAGTGCCGAGGTGGGCGACGATGTCCTGGGTGATGATCCCACCGTCCAGGAACTGGAACGCTACGTGGCCGATCTCTTTGAGAAAGAGGCCTCGTTGTTTGTACCCTCGGGCACCATGGGCAACCAGGTGGCTCTTCGCTCGCATTCTCATCGCGGCTGGGAACTTCTCTGCGATCGGGAGTGCCATATTGTCAACTATGAGGCGGCCGCCCCGGTCATCCACTCCGGTCTGCTGGTGAACCTGATCAGCACCGATCGGGGCATGATCACCGCCGACACCGTCCGCTCACTGATCCGACCCAAAAACATCCACTGTCCGGAAACGAAAATGGTCGCCCTGGAGAATACGCACAATCACCGGGGCGGGACTATTCTGCCGCAGGACGAAATCGTCAAAGTCCGCGACGTCTGTGATGAATTCGACCTGGTGTTTCATCTCGATGGTGCCCGGATCTGGAATGTACACGCCGCTACGGGAACTCCGCTGCCGGAACTGACTCGTCCGTTTCATTCGGTGTCGGTGTGTCTCTCCAAAGGTCTGGGGGCGCCGATCGGATCGATGATTCTCGGCTCGGCTGAGTTTATCGTGAAGTGCCGCCGCAACCGGAAGATCTTCGGTGGAGGCATGCGCCAGGTCGGCCTTATCGCCGCCGCCGGTCTTTACGCCGTAAAGAACAACATCGGACGGCTCGTTGAGGATCATGAGAAGGCCCGTGTGCTGGCTGAGAAACTCAACGAACTGGAAGCCTTTGATGTGGATCTCTCCCGCGTGGAGACAAATATCGTGTTGCTGGAAATCACCACTGGTGAGCCCGCGGAAGCGCTGCTCGAACGCATGAAGACAGTCGGCGTGCTGGGGGTGCAGTTTGGTCCCCGGACTATACGCTTTGTTACCCATATGGATGTTACGTTGGCTGAGTGTGAAGAGGCTGTTGAACGAATCTCTGCGATTCTTCAGCACTAGTATCATGAAATTGATCGGGCTCATAACCTGCTTTATTGTCGCCGCCGGTTTTGGTCTGCTTGTGGCGGGATGCGGGAGCGAACCCGACAACCGGTATGCCGACGGGTACCTGCCGGCCGGGCTGGCGGCTCTTTCGCCAAGCGGCGAATACGGCCTGCTCACCGGTGTCCGCGAGACCGATCACGGACATCAGGATGTCACCCAGGTGGTGTTAGTACGGGATGTGCGGCAGCTTGCCTGTCAAGTTGTGTATGAGTTGCCGGATGATGCTGCCGATGCCGGGTTCTGCGGCGACAACCGGGTTTCGTTTGTGCGGCCGGTCGGCGATTCCGTGCAATTGAGCCTGTATGATCCGGCGATCAATGCCGGGCCGATGGTTCTGGCTACACTCGAAGGCGGGGGCAGGGTCGGCTACCATGCGGCCGAGTCGTTGCTGGTGATCCGGCAACCATCGGGACAGTCCCTGCGACGTATTCATGGCGACGGCACAATCGAACCGATTACCGTTCTGCCGGCTTCTGTATTTGGTGCATTTTGTGATGACGGTTCCGCGTACGTGTATCTGGTCAACGTCACCGTACCGGTGCACAACGCAACGGTCTGGGATGTTCGCATGGAGCAATTCGATGTCCACCGTCGCCGGATTGATACGCTTTTTGCCGGGCAGAGCTGTTTTGGCGTCATTGCCGGAAGCGGCATTGGACTGCCAGTATGTTTTCAGTCCTCCATGCCGGAGTTCGAGGCCACCAACGTGTGGCAATACGACCCGGCCACCGACACTGTGGTACAGAAAACGCAGGTGTCGCCGCCGAGGTTTGTATCGACGTTTCACGCCGTGGGTGACTCTCTGATCTGTCTTGTCAAGGATCCGTCACGACCGGCCGGCCGGCAGTATCGGTACGAGGTCTACCCAAAGTAGGGTCCCGATCGTTTCCGTGGTCGCCCTGTCAGGGTGGTGTGGGAGAAGCAAACCATGTCAAATTCACTAACTGTCCTGGGGTCAGCATCAGGACTGCCGTCGGCCACCAGGGCTTGTTCCGGCTACCTGTTGACGGTGAACAACAGCCTGAGCCTGATTGACTGCGGGGGCGGGGTAGTTGCCTCGTTTCTGAAACTGGGTTTCGATCCGCACCGTCTGGACCGCGTGTTCATTTCCCACACCCATTCCGATCATGTGGGCGACCTTGCCCTCCTGATCCAGCTTCTGCACGGCGTCAACAGCTACCGACGGCTCGACATCTACCTGCCGGAGAGCTTTGTCGAGATATATCGCGCCTACCTGACCGGTGTGTATCTCGTCCCCGAACGTCTCAAATCCGACCCGGTGCTGCACGGGTATCGGGATGGCTTTGAGTTCGAAAACGGCTTTCGACTGCGGGCGGTGGCGAACAATCATCTGAGTTCCATCGTAGAGGATTTTAGACGCCTGGAATTGCCGCACGATTTTCAGTGTCACAGTTTTCGTATGGAGATAGGGGACAGCACCGTGTTTTACACGGCCGACATTGACGGCTTTGCAGACGCCCGCCCGCATCTGCAGAATCTCGATCTGGTCCTGATTGAGGGGACCCATATTGAGTTTCCCGAACTGCTGAGCTTCACGCGCGATGCCTCAGTGCGCCAGTGGGTGGTGACGCATGTCAGCGATCAGGATATCGAGCCTCTGCAGTCTTTGATTGACAGGGCCGGGGTACCGAATGTGCGGGTGGCGTACGACGGGCTGGTGCTGCCGCTATAGGATGATCACGGGGAGTCTGACCGATGAGCATTATCCTGAGACCGGTACGGAAAACAGACAAGGCGGCGGTGATGGCCGTTTTCAACTATTTCGTCCAGCATAGTTTTGCCGCTTATCCCGAGTATCCGGTAGCCGACGAGTTTTTTGATCGCATGCGCGGGCTGGCCGGAGGATATCCGTTTCTGGTGGCCGAAAACGAAGCCGGCGATGTTGTCGGCTTTGGACTACTGCGCAATTTCCATCCTGCTCCTACTTTCAGGCAGGCGGGAGAACTCACCTACTTCATCATGCCGGAATGTACCGGCAAGGGCGTGGGGAGCCAGATGCTCCAGGAGTTCGTCCGGGCGGCCCGGGAGAGCGGCATGACCACCCTGTTGGCCAGTATCTCGTCGTTGAACGAACAGAGTATCCGCTTCCACAAAAAACATGGTTTCAGGGAGTGCGGACGGTTCGAATGTGTTGGTTTCAAGCACGGCCGGGAGTTCGACATGGTGTGGATGCAGAAGTTCCTGGACAAAGAGATTCCTTAGCGCAATCACAGGACGGGAGGAGAGCACAGTGAGTGATCTTTCAATTGCCGCCAATGAGGGCATTACCACGGTAACCCTCAGGCGGGGGAAAGTCCATCCGCTGAACGAATCGTACGTGATCGAGATCGCCCGGTGTTTTGAGGATCTGAAGACTGACACCCGGACTCGTGCAATCATTCTGACCGGCGAGGGCAGCTTTTTTTCATTCGGTCTTGATGTCCCCGATCTCTACAGCTACAGCAAAGATGATTTCGCGCGTTTTCTTCGCCTGTTCACGAAGCTGTATCGGGACCTCTACCTGTATCCCAAGCCGATTGTGGCGGCTATAAACGGCCACTGCATTGCCGGCGGCACTATGCTGGCCATGAGTTGCGATTGTCGCCTGATGGTCCCCGGGAAGGCCAAAATATCGCTCAACGAGATCACCTTCGG
>JAHIVM010000272.1 GCA_018816665.1 Candidatus Zixiibacteriota bacterium | reverse complement strand
TGCCAGCGGCAGATCAAATACCAGCGCAGTCAGGAAGCTGAGTGTTCCGACAACGAGGAACTGCTGACAACTCAGGACCAGCGGATTGAGCCCCCGCTTCATGTAGCGATCCGCCAGCAGGAGGTGCAGGGCATACGCAACTGCCGTAATCAGGGTCAGGAAATCGCCGACGTTGACATCGGACATCCCGCCCGTGAGAATCCACAGGCCGATCAACGATACTACCGATGCAACGGTCTCGAGCAGTGTGGGCCGTTGCCGAAACACGGTCAACATAAGCAGCGGCACGAACAGGACAAACAGGCCGGTTATGAAACCCGAGTTGGAGGCGGTCGTGTATTCCAGCCCGATGGTTTGGGGGACGTACAGGACCCAGAGCACAACCCCCAGCGTCAGGGCGGGGCCGATCCCGGTGAGCACATTGTGTCGTTTGTACAGCAGGTACGCCAGCAGCAGCAATCCGGCGCCGACAAAGCGATAGCCGACCATTACCACCGGGTCAACACTGTCCAACGCTCCTTTCACCATGAAGAAGGTAGCGCCCCAGATTGCGGCGGCATATACCAGGCCGGTGTCGGCCAGCAGGGTCTTGGCACGAGGGCTGAAGTGGGTCATACTTGAGGGAGTATAACAGCAATTCTGCAGTGCTTGTCAAAGCATATCTATGTGCCGCGTAACCCGTTGCGGGAGTGCTTACAAGCGATCACTGAAAAACCGGACAAACCCGGGCAAAATCACTTGTGATTAGCCCTGCCGAAAGCTAGTTTTGTGCGAAGATCTACCGTCGAGCTCTCTCTCGATGGACCATGAGCGCGTACATAAGAAACGAACGTAGATATGTTCTACCGTAAGCAGGAGGCAACTATGAGATTTGCGACCATCGCCCTGACCTTGATAGCGCTAATGCTGGTGGTGTCATGCGGCAAGCAGCGGGTGTACACCGCTGAGGCTTTCGACACCGAATTGGCCGCCCTGACCGATGATGCCAAGATTGCCGAACTGTTTGGCGACTTCATCGAAAACGCCCCCGATATCGATCTGGTGCGCGATGTGCAGAGCCGCTGGGAAGCTCGCGATGCCGATGGCGTTCGCACGTTCTGTATTGCTCTGGCCGACAAAAACGCCGGTTCCGCCCGCTTCCAGTATCTTGCGGGCCGGGTGGCTGCCACTGCAGCGGAGCAAATCAACTACGGTCGTAAAGCCACCGAACTGGATCCGAGCTGGTCCTACGGCTACCGTCTTGTTGCCGCCACCTATTCATCGAGCCTGTTCAGCAATCCCGATGGCCCCGATGCGGCCGCTCTGGGAGCTATGCTGCCGGAAGACGGCGTAATCTTTGAGCGCCTGATGGAGCTGGAACCGGAAGAAGAGTATGCCGCCAGTTTTCTGTACGAGTACCAGGTGTTCTCCGGAAACTTCGAAGCTGCCCACGCAACTCTCACCGCGGCAGCTGAGAAGGACTACCGGTTTGCATCGCCGATCGCATTTGCCGAGCTGGAAGTGAGAAAGGGCAACCTGAAGGACGGTCGCAAGATCATTGAAGACGCGATCAATGAGCGTTACGCCTCTGAGACGGCCGACTTCCGCAATGAATATATCGACCATTACTACAGCGGTGCTCTTCGCGATGCCCGGGCGTACGATGAACTGATCACGTTCCACAAGGGCAAAAAAGGCTATAAACGCGATGCCGGTGTGCTGTATGATATCGCGTGTACCTACTCCCTGATGAACAACACCGATGAGGCCTTCAATTACCTGAACCAGGCTCTCGCGCAGGGCTGGTCCCGCGTTATGCACACCGAAGACGACAGCGATCTTGAACCCCTGCACGCCGATGCCCGCTGGAATCCCGTCATGACGGCCGTGAAAAAGAACTGGGACGACGGCGCCGACGAGCGCAAGGTTGAGGCTCTGGCGACCAAAGTCTCCGAACCGGCCCCGGACTGGTCACTGGTTGATGTCAAAGGTGATACGGTAGCGTTGGCCGATCTGCGCGGTCAGATTGTTGTCCTTGATTTCTGGGCTACCTGGTGCGGACCGTGCCGCATGGCCATGCCTCTGATCAACGAGTTCGTGCACGAAACGGACGGCCAGGATGTCAAAGTGTTCTCCATCAATGTCTGGGAACGCGGACGAGGCAACCCCGAGCAGTTCATGATAGACAACGACTATTCCATGATTTTGCTGTACGGGACCGATGAAATTGCCGAAGCCTACGGTGTCAAGGGTATCCCGTTCCTGTGCGTCATCGATCAGGACGGCAACATTCGCTACAAGGAAAACCAGGGCTTCCACGAAGGCCTGAAAGAGAATCTCCTGTGGTGGACCGAGGACCTGTCCACCCAGGGTTCGTGATACGGCTGACACAGAACTCTGCAAATAGAAAAACGGCGGGTGTCCCGGAAGACACCCGCCGCTTTTTGTGTGTGTCGTCACTACAGGTTACTGGTCAGGCGAGCCAGACGCTGCCGCGCGTCATCGATCTCCACGAAATACGGGTCGGCCTCCTGCCAGACAGTCAGGAGCGTGCGGTACTCGTCCGCGGCCTTCTCCGGCCGCTCGGTCTTTTCGTATACCTGCCCCAGATAGTAATGCAG
Organism: Candidatus Zixiibacteriota bacterium; assembly: GCA_018816665.1. GTDB lineage: Bacteria > Zixibacteria > MSB-5A5 > GN15 > FEB-12 > JAHIVM01. Next base: position 5,617 of record JAHIVM010000272.1, on the reverse strand, counting down.
TTGGACGTTCATCGGGCCGTACTGCAGGCGATAGCGCTGGTACCGCGAAAGCTGCTTCTCCAGGATGTTCTCGGCCTCATCGAACGTACCCGTCTCCAGATAGGCTCTCGCGAGAAACAACTGAGCGGACAGGCTCTCGGTCGACCAGGAGGCTTTTTTGAAATACTCCTGGCACGATTCATAATCTCCGAGGTAGAAGGCGATGGCTCCGGCCGCATACCAGTACACGCCGGGGTGACGGCCGAGTTCAGCCGACTCATCCCGGAGACTGTCGGCCACCTGCTGTGCTTCCTCAATCCGGCCGGCGGCGGCAAGGTAGAGGGCGCGGGTGCCCCGGTACGTGCGCTTGTCGTCCGGATACTCCATCGTGTTGTAGTCGATGGCTCGATCCAGAGCATCCAGGGCCGGACCGTACTCGCCTCGAGCGGCATAAGCCCGGGCGACCATCACGTACATGCTCTTCTGATTGACCCGTTCCCCCGACGCCACCATGTCCAGACTGTCGATGACGATGAGCTCGGTCATCAGGTCCAGGAGACGGTCCATTTGCCCCTGGCGGGCGGGGATGTAAGCAAGTGAGAGTCGGGCGGAGGTCCGGTTCTCAGAATCCGAATGTTCGATAAATTGTTCGTAGCACATGCGGGCGTTTTCGTAGTCACCCTTGAATACGTACATGTCGCCAAGACTTCGGAGGGACGGCAGGAAGTCAGGCTTACGTTTCAGAGCCTCCTGGAACGACTCAATAGCGTCATCAAGACGGCCGTTGTAGGCGTAGATTTCACCCCGGGAATCGTACGGATTCGGTTCGTCCGGGACCAGCGCCGCATAGCGATTAAGCGCCTCGACCGACTCATCGACCTTGTCCAGGCTGTTATAGACATACGCCAGATGGTTGTATGCCTGTTTGTAAAGCAGGTCCAGGGCGATAGCCTTTTTGAGGTAGTGGATAGCCTCTTGCGAATAGCCCATGGCGCTTTTGTAGGTGGCAATCAGGTAGTAGGCCGTTTTTTCGTCCGGGTACCTGTCGATCACCTGGAACAGCGCCTCGGTGGCAGTCCGGAAGCTGCCGTCGACTCCCGCCTTGCGACTGCGGATGTAGAGTTGCTCTTTCTGCGAGGCGTTGTCGGCGAAGGCCGTGGCGCGGGCGATCATGCTGTCCTGCTCCTCGCCTACCGTCAGTCCTGCCAGGTAGTAATACGCCATGGCGAAAGTCGAGTCATGTGCAATGGCCGCCCGGAAGCTGGCCTCGGCATCATCGCTCAGGAACTGGGCTTCATATTCGACACCATCGACATAGTAGCGATAGGCCAGGGGAGAATGAGTGGTGACGCTCGCGATTCGTGGATCGGGCTCCTGTATGGCGCCCCGGGGGAGGGCCAGATCTTCCTTGACCTGAATGGTGAAACGGTCGACCAGATCAAAAATGGTCTCCTCTGGTTCGCCCGAAATATGCTGTGAGGCCAAAAGACGCCCGGTGGCAACATCAACGAGCTGACCTCGTACTACGAGACCGGGCTCCATCTGCAGAATGCTGCCCAGCAGCATCCAGCGCGCGCTGGCCTTTTCGGCGACATGCGTGGCGATATCCCGGTCTACTACTTTGGTGCCGGTGTGACCCATCAGCCGCATGATATCATACAGGCGCTGTGTGGAGACAATGTCGAGGTACTGAGATTCAGACAGGTCCGTGGTCAGCAGGTAGGTGGTGATCTCTCCGAGCCGCATGGAGTCGGTCGGGTCGGCAATGTTGTCGAAATACATCACCGCAAGCCGGTTTTCGGCGGCGACTGCCTCCTGAGTGGGACTGATCTCGATCTGCCAGGGTTTGAGCACCAGAATCAACAGGGCCGCAGCGGCAACCGCCAGCGACCGGATGATGGTGGTCAGACGACTGCTGCGGGCCGAAATCGGCGCAATAGTCTCATGGTCAGCGGCCTCGGCGGCCAGGGTCTGAAGGTCAGCGTCGTCACGTATCAGTCGAGCGGCGTCGGCGAATTTCAACGCCCGCGCATGACAATAGGGGCATTCCAGCAAGTGTATCTCAAACTCCTGCCGCTCGTTTTCGGCGAGCAGGCGAAGTTCATACGCATACAGTCTGGTCCCGAGACGCTTGTCGGTGCAGCCATCCATCAGTCAATCTCTCCCGTCTCAAGGCATCGTTCCAGGGCGGCTCGTGCCCGCGACAGCATGACATAGAAGTAATTCGTCGTCAGCTTCAGCCTGTCGCAGATCTCGGCGGTTGAGAAGCCCTGGTAATGTAAATTCAGGATTCTGGCGTGCTTGTGCTGAGCACTGTTCACTTTGCGAAGGCAATCGATCAGGCGCGCCTTCAGGGCCGGGTCCGGCTCCCACGAGCGACCACCGGGATCATAATCACCGATCGGAGATTCTACCGCCCGATGTCGCCCCCTGGTCTTGAAATAGTCAAGAACCTTGTTATTCAGTACGCGGTACGCCCAGGCCGCAAAGCTCGTGTCAAAACGGATCTCCCGATACTTGGCGGCTATGGTCATGAGCGCGTCCTGTACGATCTCTTCGCGATCGCTGGAATCCTGCACTCTTTGTTGAACAAACAGGCGAAAGCTTACAAGGAGGTGAGCAAAAAGCTCGTCCTCTGCTCCACGATTGCCGTCAACGGCATTGCTGTACAGCGTATTTATCTGCAATCCGGGGCCTCAACCTACTGTCCGCCAATCTTTTAATATATCGGTTCGGGAGGGCAAAGGCAAAGCCGAATAATGGTCTTTTGTCCGCCCGAGGTCAGTTTTCCTATACGGTCGCCCCGAGCCTCATTGTCAGGTTTTTTTGAAGTTTTTTCGGGGGCGCTGTAAGAACCCGGCAGGTGTGTCAACAGTAGGGGCAGGTTTGACAGTTGAGAGTTGTTGTCCGACCACTACGGTCTCCGGGCCGACGGTTGAAGCCCTACCAGTAAGTAAACCGTCGACCGCAAGGTTTCCGAACCGCCGGATCACTCAAAACATCACCGCCGACAACGCCGAGGTGGGCTGTGGATCACCCGACGAGACATCTGCGACTGACACCGGTTCATGTCCCGCTCGGCGTTGGCGGTGCGACTGTTCACTGAACGGTTCGCAACGCCGACTTCTGATACAAATATAGGTGCCCGGACCACGAGTTGACGGCAGCTTTCGTTTAGAGAGGGATGGAAGCACACCGAAAAGTTATGGAGCGGCCGCCTATATTTTTTTGTCCTGACGTGCCCTCTATAGAAAACCCGGCAGCCTGATCGACTGCCGGGTTCACTTATGTCAGAGTATTGCTGTCCCTATTGTCGTCTCATGAATCCCCTCTACCCTATTTCAGCAGGATCATCTTCCGGGTTGCCACGCCGCTCGTGGAAACAAGGCGGTAGAAGTACACGCCCGATGAATACGCGGTAGCATCCCAGGTGGCCGTGTGATATCCCGCGCCAAGGTTGCCCTCGACCAGTGTCGCTACGTGCTGTCCGGTCACGTTGTACACATCCAGCGATACCGCGCCGGCCTGTGGCAGACTGAACGATATCTCCGTGGTCGGATTGAAAGGATTGGGGTAGTTCTGATCCAGACCGAAGTCATCCGGTACCAGCGCCCGCAATTCATCGCCCTCTCCGTACACCACGCCGCTTTCGCAGGCCTTGGTGACAAGATTGGCTGCCGAGTTGTACGTGTAGGACGAATGCGTCACGTTGGTCACTTCAAAACACCATTCGCCTGACGGCCTCTTGATGCCAGCGGTTTCAAACGTAACCGAGCCGTTGGCGCCGGTCACACCGGAGTAGCTGCCGCCGGTCGGTCCGGTCGCCAGCACGTACACCGTGGCGCCGGCCACTGCCTGACTGCCTTCGTCGAAAATCGTCACGACGCCTTGACCGACATAATTCGGCCCCACTTTGACCCGGCCAACCGCGATGCTCTGGACATGCATCTCGGAACCGGCCGCGGCCACCGTGATGTACCCGGTTTTGGTTTCGATGTCCGAGCCGTACGCATTGGAAGCCGTCAGTGAGACCGTATACGTTCCCTCTGCGGTATAAGTGTACGACGGGTTTTGAGCTGTGGATGTCCCCGCACCATCGCCAAAGTTCCAACTCCATGACGTCGGGCTGCCGGTGGACAAATCGGTGAAAGTCACCGCCAGCGGGGGGGCACCCGATACAGGCGTACCCGAGAAGTCCGCGACCGGCGGTCCGGGAGTGGACTCATACTCAATGTACATCTGATCAACATACACCGCATCGTTGGACGTCAGGTCCCAGGAGCGGTTGCTGTCGCGAACGCGTACGTACACAGTGCCGCTCGTATTGGCAGGCAGCGCAGCCGAGTACACCTGCTCGGTCGTGCTCGCTACGGTCACCAGGGACAAGTACGTGGAGCCGTCGGTGGAATACTCAAAAATGAAATCGTCACCGTCGCTGTTGGCCGGACGGTACGCCTCAACGTAGAACGTGACCGTACTGCCGCCGCCCACATTGAAGTCCCACTCGTGTTCGAGATTACTGGTGACCTTCCTCGGGTGCGAAGTTGAAGCCGCCTCGGTGAGGACTTCGTAGACGTTGTCGCTCGCGTAGGTTGACGCATATGAGCCACTGTATGTGCCCAGAATCGAATTGTCGGACAGGGCGTACACTTTGGTTGCCACCCCTGGTTCGGTCACCGTGATATAGCCGAGTTTCGTCTCGGTATCCACTCCGAAGGCATTGGTGGCGGTGAGACTCACTGTATAGCTGCCCGCGGCGGTATAGGTATACTGCGGGTTCTGAGCGGTTGACGTTCCCACACCGTCACCAAAGTCCCAGGCCCAGGTATCCGGGCTTTCCGTTGACAGATCGGTGAACGTCACGGTCAGCGGATACTCTCCCGAGGTGGGCGCACCGGAGAAGTCGGCGACCGGCGGGGGAGGAGCGGTTACCGTGATGTAGTTGGTCTTGACCTCATTGTCGGAACCGAAGGCATTGGTGGCGGTCAGGGTGACCGTGTACGTGCCTGCGGAGGTATAGGTGTACTGCGGATTCTGAAGGGTGGAAGTCCCCGCACCATCACCAAAGTCCCAGTCCCATGAGGTCGGGCTGTTGGCGGACATATCGGTGAAGGTCACGGTCAGGGGATAGCCGCCGCTGGTCGGCGTACCGCTGAAATTGGCCACCGGCGGATTCTCCCCGCCACCGGCCGCATCGAGACACTTGCGGGCGTCAACAATGCCAACACCGACGTTTTTGCTCATATTGTAAGACTTGGTGTTGGCCGGATCCGTGATAATTGCTATTTTCTCGGCCGCGGTCAACGCTGGATTATACGACTCCAGCAGCGCAACCACGCCCACCACATGCGGACAGGCCATCGAGGTTCCGTCCATGGGGGCGATGTAGTCCCCCGACGGATCTGCCGGGTCCGTGATGGTGGACATGATACTCACGCCCGGGGCCGCCACATCGACCCAGGTTCCGTAGTTGGAGAAACTGGCCGGATTGCCGTTCTGGTCGGTCGCGCCGACATCGATACAGTCCCCGCGTCCGCCGAGATAGTCGGCACTGCTGGAGTTGGAGTTACCGGCGGCCACCACCACAACTACGTCCTGCGCCTGCAGGTAATCGCAGGCAGCACCGAGGCCGCCCGAG
>JAHIVM010000271.1 GCA_018816665.1 Candidatus Zixiibacteriota bacterium | reverse complement strand
GGCACGTTGTACCAGTCCGGCAAAACGTCGGGCCCGCCTGACAGCGAAGACCATCGCCAGGTGCCGGCTGGCGGTACGAAAGTCGAGTCAATGCAGATGTATTTGCCCATGTCGCTGACCAGCGTCTCGATCCAGATGGTGCCGATGACTTCGTCGGAACCGACCGGTAAGCCCTCCAGAGGGTCGAGAGCTGTACCCGTGATCCAGACGACAGCGTACTCGCCATAGGGATCGTTGGTTACGTTCATGCCGTAGTAGTCGAAAAGGTGCCGCCACGGTTCGGCAATATCGGTGGTGACGATCATGTGAGCGCCGTCTGGTGAATAGAGGCGCAATCCGTTCGAGACATTGTAATTACCGGTAATGTCGCAAGTGGCGGTGACCCGAATGCTGAGGCCCGTCTGGTATCCCGCCAGTATAGCGTTCGGTCCCCACGAGCACTCCACGTTGTCAATTGACAGCCGGCATTCCTGGGTCACACCGGTCCCCGTCAGCAGGAACAACCCTGCGACCAGAAACAAGACTCTGTTGGTCATCGATCAACCCTCCCGATTGCTGTGAATCGTTCCGGACGGGCGCTCGACTGGCGAAAGTGGAGTTAAATGGATTGGTATTGTGCCGACAGTCGAAACCCAACTGATCCCGCTGTATCACTAAGATAGACGAACGTAGGGTGATTTGTCAATGACTAATGGCGGATGGGGAGCAAAAGGGTCAAACATCGGCAAGATCGGTCGGGCCCATCAGGTGGGTGAACCGCTCGAGCAAAGTGCGATCGAAGGCGCCGCTATCGGAGAACATTTCCTTCAGAGCCGGATAGGCGGCCTTGGCCGGGCGGTAAATACGGCGCGTGGTCATGGCGTCGAAAACATCGGCGATCGCCACGAACTTGCTGTGCGTATGAATCTGTCCCGAGGTCAAACCACGGGGGTAGCCGGAGCCGTTTTCCCGTTCGTGGTGTTCGATGACGGGAAAGTAGGACTCCTCGGCGAGAACATCGGACGCCTGCAATAAGTCCACACCCCAGCGAGGGTGCATTTTGATCATGTCCATCTCGCTGCTGGTAAGCGGTGTCTGTTTATTCAGTATAGCTTCGTCGATTCTTGTCTTGCCGACATCATGCAGAAGGGCACCGCTACCCAGAACACTCAGTTCCTCCAGATCATGGATACCCGTGTATTCGGCCAGTGCCAGGGCGAAGGTGCATACGTTTACGGAGTGCGTATACGTGTAGTAGTCAAACGACATGACTTTCAGGAGGCTGTGGAATGCCCGGCGACTGCTCAGGACGAAGGCAACGGTCGACTCGACAAACGTCCTGCTGCGTCGGATATTCTCACCCAGCGTGGGGTTGTCTAACACGTCCCTGGCGAGCAGGATGGCGCTGTCATACACGATACCGGCTTTCGTGTCCTGAGCGATCGTGGTGTCGGCCACGATCTCGTTGATATTGGACTCAATATAGCGCTGGTACTGATGTCTGTCTTCGTGGCTGATGTACAACCTGGTGACGTTCTGCTCCAGCAGCCGATCCAGCGTCTTCTGAGAAAAGGGGAGGTTGGAGGCGCGATACAGGACAGCTTCTGTCCCTACTTTCAAGTACAGGTCGAAATCCAGAACGCTATCCAGCCTCAACGATTCAAGATAGATCGCGAAGTACGCGTGCAGTGATAATTGTGTGTCTGATCGTCCTTGCATAACTCCACCCTACTGACACCTATCGGCGAGTTGGGGACTTATTTTGACTGCCCGGCCTCAGAAACTACAGGATTTTGTCTGTTTTGTCGGTTCAACCGCGGCTAATCTGATGAAACCCCGGTCGGTTGCCGCAACAGCTCTTCCTTCACGGCATGGCACAGGGTCGCAACTCCGTAGGGCTTGCGGATGTACTTTCCGGCGCCGAGCGACTGCATTTCCCGAACCCGTTCGGTGGAAGAGTAGCCGCTTACGGCCAGCGCTTTCTGGTTGGGACAGACGGTCAGCATTTCTCGATACGTATCGAGACCGTCAAGATCATCATCCATGATCATATCCAGCAGGACGAGATCGACGTGATTGGACTTCAGATATTCCACAGCCTGTCGCCCCCCCTCAGCCGTCACCACCGAGTATCCGGCCGTTGAGAGGATGTCGATCGCAATCTGCCGCTGTTCCGGGGTGTCATCGACTACCAGAATCCGGCCCTGACCGGCGAAATCTTCTTCCTTTGATTCGGCGATATCAAGATCCGCGGCTACCATGGGGAAGTAGAGAACGAATTCTGTTCCCTTGCCGGGCTCTGAAAAGATGTCGTAGTAGCCTTTGTGGTCCTTCACGATTCCGTATACGACTGAAAGACCGAGCCCGCTGCCGGAGCTGCCCATCTTCTTCTTCGAGTAGTACGGTTCAAACACCTTATCAAGATCATCAGCAGCGATACCCTCGCCCGTGTCCCGTACTCTCAGGAGCAGGTAGTCGCCGGGGACAATGCGGTCGTAGCCGCCCAGCAGGCGGTCAAGATGCTCCTGGCCTGTGATAACGTCGACGCGACCCGTCGGCGGCGTAGCGTCGAGTGCGTTCACCACCAGATTCATGACCACCTTGGCCAGATGCGGTGAGGAGCCCATCAGTTTGCCGATAGTCGCGTCCAGGTTGGTGCCGACCGAAATTCCCGGGTTGCGTTCGGTTGCCGCGGCGAATCCGGGTGAATCAAGGAACCCTTCTACCACCGCATTCAGATCGGTCGGGACCATTTCATACCGTCCACGGCGGGCCAGGGTCAGCAGATCCTGGATGACATCGGCGGCATCCTGAGCGGCCCGACCCATCCGCTGCACCTGCTTGACCACCGGACTGTCCTTGTCCAGTTTACGCAGTATGAGGTCGGGATATCCCACCAGGGGTCCCAGCATGTTATTCAGGTCATGGGCGACACCGCCGGCCAAGACGCCCAGGGATTCCATGCGCTCGGCCCTTTCTAGTTTGTCTTTGAGTTCCTGCTGACGGGTTTCCGCCTCGATTCTCTCGGTGATATCCACCAGTGAGTACAGGATTAGTTCTCGTCCCAGCAATGCGATTCTGGTATCCGACAGCAAGACGGGGATTCGGCGCTGGTCGCAGGCAACCAGCGTGCGTTCACCGGTTCTGTCCGTGTAGCCTGCTGCCGAATGGGACAGGATGGTCTGCTGATCGACAAAATCGGACCAGATCCGTCCTACGATGGCTGTTCGGCTGTCGCCCAGAAGGCGGGCCGCCACCGGGTTGACATCCACGATCTCATCGGATTCAGGATCAGTGAGAACAATGCCGGTCTGCATAGTTGCGAGAATCGTCTCCAGACGTTCTTCGCTCTCGCGGAGTTCCGATTCGGCCATCTTCTGCTGGGTGACATCGCGGAAGCTCCAGACCCGCCCGACAACCTCCCCGTCTTTGATCAGCGGAGATGAGTAGCGCTCAAGCACTCTCCCGGTTTTGAACTCAATTGTATCGAAGTCATCGGACTCCGAATCATACAGAGAGTTTGTTTTCTGTCTGAAGCCCTCCGGATCAACCAGCTGGGGCAGGATATAGTCTGTCAAGTCGAGATCGGGATTGTCTGAGGCAACGTCTTCGGGTATGGACCAGAGATCCAGGAAGCGCGAATTGTAATCGGTGCGTTGTCCTGCCCGGTTCACGACGAGGATGCCATCGGCGGTGGATTCAAAAGTGGACCGAAGCAGCTCTTCACTTGTTCGCAGCTTATTCTCGGTGATCTTGCGTTCGGTGATATCCATGCCGGTGCCCATCAGGCGCAGGGGATTACCATCTGCATCCCACTCCACAACCCGGGCCCGGATCAGCAGGTCCACCCAATGACCGTCTTTAGCCCGAATACGATGTTCGTACTGGGCATAGGGTGTCTTTTGGTTTACGTGATCGCTCACAGCCTGAATTGCCCCGTCACGATCATCCGGGTGGAGAATCAGCTCCATGGCTTCCTGATCGAAGCCGATCTCTCCCGGCTCATAGCCAAGACGGCGCGATGATTGCTCGTCGAATGAGTATGTACTGGTCTGCAGGTTCTTCTCGAAAACGAGGGCGTTGCTCACATCCAGAGCCAGCTGCAGGTGTTCCGAGTTTTCAAGCAGGCTTCGATGCGACAGCATGGCCCCCAGGGCATCGGCGATGCGCCTGCCAAGCTCCGTGAATAAACGCTGTTCCGGTTCCGTCCAGCTGCGTTCATGAGAGCATTGGTGGAGACCGAGTAACCACGGATCACCCTGATGAGTCTGCAGTGCCACCACCATCTGGCTTTTTGCGCCGCTGACAGCTGCGCCTTCGGGCATTGACATTGCGGTAACACTCTGACACGTCGGACCGGCAACCACGAGCGCCTCGCGCATTACGACGCTGAGTCCTTTGTCCAGATCGAGAGTTGCGTCGGGCGGAAGGCTGTTGGCGAACTCGGGTCGTGCCTGCTCAAAAGGCAACTGCACGCTGTCGGCGTCGGGATCACAGGGGTACATCAGCCAGACACGATCACATTCGAAGATGTCCAGAAGATCCCGCAGGACGGAGGGAAGCATCTTCTCGTAATCATTGGTGGCTAACATCGACTGGTTTACTCGGTCCATGTGCTTAAGGAACGCAAGGTGTGCCTCGCGGTCCTTCTGTCCCTGTCGTTGCGCGACTATTCCGCGGGCCAGTTCCAGGTTGCTGTAGCCGAGTGATGACATCTCGTCGGTCATACGCTGCAACAGGGCCAGGCAGTTTGCAAACCGTTCGCGAGTCATGCGGGGGATGTTCCCGATCTCGGCCCGGACCTTATCGTCAATACCTTCCCCGAGACTCATCGCACTCAGCAGCAACCGGCTCGGGTCGAAGGTCCCAACAATAACCTGGCCGATCAGCCAGGTGGCTACATGCACGCCGCCGACAATGATAGGGGCGCCGGCATGAATCAGGTCGCAGTGGGAACACGTCATCGTGACCGACCCCTGC